>JAQSDT010000789.1 GCA_029946075.1 bacterium
TACACGACCCAGACGATGGTCAGCCAGTGATCGACATACCATTCCGGCTCGGCATATTCCTTGGACTGGGTGACACCGAGCAGATAGCCGGTGCCGGCGATCAGGATGAAGAAATTGTAGCCGAGGACGACGAACCATGGCGCGAGATCGCCGGCGAGACGGACGCGGCACGTCTTCTGCACGACATAGAACGACGTCGCGATCAGCACGTTGCCGCCGAACGCGAACACGACCGCCGAGGTATGCAGCGGCCGCAGCCGGCCGAAGCTGGTCCATGGCAGATCGAAGTTCAGCGCAGGCCAGGCTAGCTGGGATGCGATCAGGAGGCCGACGGTAAAGCCCGCAATGCCCCAGAATACCGCCATGACGGCCGAGAACTTGATCGGCCCCAGATTGTAGTTGGGGCGGCCGTTGATTTCCTGCGGCGCGAGCTGCGCGGGGCGATCGTAGTACCGGTTGAGGATCGCCATCACCGCCCAGATGCTGGCGGCGCAGGCCAGCGAGGCATGGAAGGCGAACGCGGTATCCAGCGCCATCGCGGCGCCGAGCAGGCAGAGAAACGCGGCCGCGGCGAAGACGAGCGCCAGACCGGCTTCGCCATGGGTCATCGATTTTACTGTTCTGGATTCGATCATGCCTGCGCCCCGTCGAAAATGCATGATTGAATGACCACACTCCGGCCGCACTCGACTTGATCGAAGTCAAATCCGGAACTTTTTTGGAAGTTGTGGAGAATGCGCGCGAAACGACACAAGGCGCGGAGATCCGCGCCCTATGTCGTCTTCTTGCAGCGATGGCCGGCGAAATCAGCAGCAGGACGGGCCAATCGGCAGCGATGTCTGTGCGCTCGACAGGATATTCTCGCGCTCCAGCGCCTGCAGGGTCTGCGTGTTCGGGCAATAGTCCGAGCGGCTGGAAGCCGGTGCGTTGCGGGCGAATTCATTGGCGCAGCGCTTCGTCGCGTCGCACATGCCGCACACCCGCTGCAGGTCGCGCATCACTTCCGGGTGCTGCCGGGTCAACGCTTCCGGCGCTAGGTCGAAATCCGCCATCCGCTGGTGCAGCAGGGCCGGCGACGAACCATTACCGCCGGACAACCGTTGCAGCTCGTAGCGTGACAGGTTGAGATCGCGCGCAACCTGCTCGAATTCGGAACGATCAAGCCCGCTCAGATCACCGCGATTCGTGAACCGGGCGACGATGGTTTTCAACCAGCCCATCACGCCGCGACCAGGCGGTGCATTCGCTGAATTATCGACGGTGATGGCCATGGGATATCCTCCGATGCTTGGGCATATCCACGCATATCGCCGGCGGATGCGCATTGACCTGCATCAAAACGCGGGCGCGCGTCAGACCGCCTTGCTGAAGCGCGTCGCCTTGGTGCGGGCGTGAGGATCGAACGCCGCCGCGATCACGCGCACGACCTGCCGTCCCGTTTCGGTCGCCGTGACGACGCGGCCGTCGACGCGGACGAGGCCATCTGCAGCCAGCGGCTGCAGCAGCGACAGTTCTTCGATGAACTCCATGTCGGGCGCGGTGACGTCCAGATCCGCCTCGAAGCGGCACATCAGGCTTTCGATCGTCCGTGCCCGCTGCCGTTCGGCGGCATCGAGGTGGCAGCCGCGTACCGCCGCCAGCCTGCCGCTCGCGATCGTGCGAACGTAGCTCGGCACGTCGGCGACGTTCTGGACGTAACCGTCCGTGAACCGCGAGATCGACGAGGCGCCGAGGCCGATCAGGGTTTCCCGTCCGTCGTCGGTATAGCCCTGGAAATTGCGATGCAGCCGCCCGGCCGCAGCGGCCAGGGCCAATGCGTCGTCAGGCCGTGCGAAATGATCGATACCGATCTTGGTGAATCCGTGACGCTGGAATTCCTCCTCGATGACAGCAGCCTGATCGATACGCGCGTCCGCGTCCGGCAACGTGGTTTCGTCGATGCGGCGCTGATTGGCCTTCAGCCGCGGCATGTGAGCGTAGCCGAAACAGGCGATGCGATCCGGCGACAGCATCGCCACCGTCTCGCAGGTCTTTCGCAGCGAGGCCGTGGTCTGCAGCGGCAGGCCGTAGATCAGGTCGAAATTCAGATTCCGGATTCCGGCGGCGCGCAGCCACTGCACGGCGGCCTCGACGTCCCGCATCGGCTGCCAGCGGCCGATCGCCGCCTGCACCAGCGGATTGACGTCCTGCACGCCGAGACTGACCCTGGTGACGCCGAGTTCGTTCAGGCCCGCGGCCAGCAACGCCGTGACATATCTCGGGTCGAGTTCGATGGCGTGCTCGAAGCCGGGCTCGAAATCGAAGCGGCCGCGCAGTGCGCGCGTGACCGAGGCCAGGCCGTCGATGCCGAGAATGCTCGGCGTTCCGCCGCCCCAGTGCAGCCGCGCGATGCGAAGCCGTCCCGGAACCGCTTCGTCGAGAAGCGCGATCTCCCGCTCCAGCGCCTCCCGGTAGGTCGCGACGACGTCGTCACGCAACGCCTTTTTGGTGTTGCAGCCGCAATAGAGGCAGAGTTCGCGGCAATACGGCACGTGCAGATAGAGCGACACGGCCTCCGCGGGGTCGATCGCGCCCAGCCACCGCCGCTGGTCGGCGACGATGACGCTCTGGGTGAATTCGGCCGCCGTCGGATATGACGTATATCGCGGCACCTGCATCATGGCGTAACGGCGGATGATATCGTTCACGGCAACGCCCTCTTTCCGCAGTTCGTCACACCGCCAGCCAAAGCGATGTCAGAACGGACGGCGCTTGTGTTCCGGGGATTTCGCCAGCCGGTCGGGGCGAGTCTGCAGATCGCCCCAGTACAGAAACGAGCCGAACACGACGAAGGTGGCGACGACGCAAACGGAAACGATGATGGAATCGAGCGGCATGTGAGTGATCTCCTGTCAGCCAATGCAGCATGCGCCGTGGCCGGGACGGCGGCTTTGCGCTGGATCAAACGGATTTTGAAATCTGCGGAAAACCTAGGCCGCCGCCATCGCCGCAGCACGGACCGGATCGAGCAGGCGCACGCCGCCGGTCACGATGATCAGCATCTTTTCCCGCTCGAATCGCGTCAGCGTGCGGCTGACGGTTTCGATCGTCAGGCCGAGAAAATCGGCGATATCCTGCCGGCTCATCGGCAGCGCGATGGTTTGCCTGTCGTCGCCGATATGCGCGAGCCGATCGCGCCAGCCGACCAGAAACGCCGCGATCTTTTCCTCCGCGGTGCGCCGGCCCAAAAGCACCATCTGCTCCTGCGCCAGCATGAGTTCGCGCGCGGCGAACTCGTTGATTCGGAGCAGGAAATGCGGCCTCTGTTCGATGAACTGCGTGAACGCTTCCCGCGAGAAACGACACACCGAAACCTGGTCGATGGCATCGGCGGAGAAGCTGTAGCGATCGGACGGCATGATACCGAGAAAGTCGCCCGGCAGGGCGAAGCCGACCACCTGCCGCCGCCCGTCGGGCAGCAGCTTGTACAGCCGCGCGACGCCGGCGGTGAGATTGTGCACGGAGCGGGCGGCCTCTCCCGCCGTGAACAGCGCCTCGTTGGGCGCCAGCTGGACATGGCGGGAGATTCGCTCGAACTCGGCGAGATCGTCCTGGTCGAGGCCGCCGCAGATGCTGAGCGACCGGACGGCGCAGGCCGTACAGCGGCCGAAGACGACCCGATTTGGATTCGCAGAGATGGTTCGTATCATTGCGGCTGCCCGGTGGAGATATAGTTCATTCTAGCAAATCCACCCCGCGCCGGTTGATGCAGATCAAGCTCGATCGACGAATATCGCTTCATGGTACGGCGAACGGGCGGAAGCCACCTGCCATGGGGACATACCGGCACATGATCGGACGATTTTCGACGCTTCTCGCACTCACACTGCTTTCGTCGGCGCCCGTTGCCGCGGCTTCCCCGGCGGAACAGCGCGGCAAGGCTTTCGCCTTGAACAATTGCGCGCGCTGTCATTCGATCGACAGGGTAACCGCGAGCCCGCTCAAGATCGCCCCGCCGTTCCGGGTGCTGCACAAACGATATCCGATCGAGACCATCGGCGAAGCGCTGGCGGAAGGCATATATACCGGCCACCCCAGCATGCCGGAATTCCAGCTCGACCCCGACCAGATCGGCGACCTGCTGGCCTATCTGAAGACGCTGGAGTAGCGGCAGCCGGGCGGATCAGAGCGCCAGCCTGACGTTGCAGATATCGTGCTCGGTCGGATCCGCCTTGACCTCGAAGCCGAGGCTGCGGCACATCGCCAGCATCACGGTGTTCTCGGTCAGCACGTCGCCGGAAATGGTCTTGAGCCCTTCGGATTTCGCATACTCGATGATCATCTGCATCAGCGTCCAGCCAAGGCCCCTGCCCTTGAGATCGGAACGCAGCAGGATCGCATACTCGGCGGTCTGGTAGATCGAGTCCGAATGAATCCTGACCACGCCGACCAGTTCGCCGGTGTTCTCGTCCAGTGCGACAAAGGCCATCGCGCGGGCATAGTCGAGCTGGGTCAGGCGGGCGATGAACTCGTGGGAGAATTCCTTCATCGGCGCAAAGAACCGCAGGCGCAGGTCCTGGAAGGTCACGTGCTTGAGCATGCCATGGATCAGCGGCTCGTCCTCGGGCCGAATCGGGCGGACCAGCACGCGCCAGCCATCCTTGACCTCGACGCGGCGTTGCCATTGCGAGGGATAGGGCCGCACCGCGAAGTTCGCCGGACCCGATCCGCGAAACTTCGGCTCGACCCGGCCGATCGCGACCCGTGCATCGACCGCAAGAACGCCGGCCTCGTCCGCCAGCAGCGGGTTGATGTCGAGACCGCGAATTTCCGGAATGTCGGCGGCCATCTGCGCCAGCTTGACCAGCACCATCGCGACGGCGTCCTGCTTGACCGCCGGCACGTCGCGATAGGCGCGCAGCAGCCGCGAAACCCGGGTGCGTTCGATCAGGCTGCGCGCCAGTTGCAGGTCGAGCGGCGGAAGCGCCAGCGCCTTGTCGTTGATGACCTCGACCGCGGTCCCGCCGCGGCCGAACACGACCACGGTTCCGAAGGTCGGATCGTCGGCAAGACCGAGAATGAGCTCGCGCGCCTTGGCCCGCACCACCATCGCCTGCACCAGCACACCGGAAATCCTGGCGTCCGGCCGCGCGACACGCGCCCGGGCGAGAATATCCGCGGTCGCCTTGCGGACCGCATCGGCGCTGGTGAGATTGAGTACGACGCCGCCGACATCTGATTTGTGCACGATGTCGCGCGACATGATCTTGAGAACGACGGTGGAGCCTTGCGCGAAAATCCCATCGGCATGGGCGACCGCCTGTTCGGCGTCGGCAGCGGCGAAGGTCGGCACGGACGCGATCTCGTAGGCGTCGAGCAGTCGCTTGACCTCGATCGGATCGAGCCAGGCACGGCCATCGGCCAGCGCCGCGGCAACGACCTGCCGTGCGACGTCCACGTCGGGCGCGAATTCGCTCGGCATCGCCGGCGGAACCTGAGCCAACGCCTCGACCAGCTCGCGATGATGGACCAGATGCATGAAACCGCGTACCGCGTCGCCTTCGGTCGGATAGTTCGGAATCGCGGCGCTGCTGAGGATCTCGCCGATCGTCGTATCGGCGCCGACCCAGACCGCAAGCACCGGTTTCGGCAACATGCGGTGCCCGGCGCGATATTTTCGGACGACATCCGTCACGGCGCGCGCGATCTCGTCGGCACGGGCGATCGCCGTCTGGACGTTCATCACCAGCACGGCATCGTTGCCCGGATCGGCCAGCAGGGGTTCGAGCGCGGCCGTGTAGCGCGCGGCATCGGCGTCGCCGACGATGTCGACGGGATTCGCCTTCGACCATGTCGGAGGCATCGCAGCGTCGAGCTTCTCGCGTGTCGCCGGCGAGAGTTCGGCCGGTATCCCGCCGAGTTCGGCCAGCCGGTCGACCGCCAGCACGCCGATGCCGCCGCCATTGGTCAGGATCGCGAGCCGCTTTCCGGGCGGCGATTTCATTCGCCCCAGCGTCTCGGCACAGTCGAACAATTCGCGAAGGTCAGATACCCGCAACACGCCGGCGCGCTGGAACGCCGCATCGTAAACCGCGTCGGCGCCGGCCAGCGCGCCGGTGTGGGTGGCGGCGGCTTTGGCGCCGTGCGCCATGCGCCCCGACTTGACGACAACGACGGGCTTGACCCGGGCCGCGGCGCGCGCCGCCGACATGAATTTGCGGGCGTCCCTGATCGCCTCGATATAGAGCAGGATGGCGTGCGTCTTCTCGTCCAGCGCGAAATAATCGAGCAGATCGGCGATATCGACGTCGATCTGGTCGCCGATCGACACGATGCCGGAAAAGCCGACCGCGCGCTGCGCGGCCCAGTCGACCATGCCGGCGGCGATGGCGCCCGACTGCGAGATCAGCGCCAGATTTCCGGCGGCCGGCATATGCGCCGAGAAGCTGGCATTGAGATGGACCCCGGGCATCATGATGCCGAGGCAATTGGGACCGATCAGCCGCATACCGTATTTGTGCGCCGTCCGCTCGGCGGCTTCCGCCAGCGAGCCCGCGCCGTGGCCGAGCCCGGCGCTGACGATCACCGCGCCCGCTGCGCCATGTCTGCCGGCTTCGTCGATCAGATCCGGGATAGTCCGCGCCGGCGCCGTGATGACGACGAGTTCGGGCGCAAATCCCAGCCTGCCGATACTGCCGACAGCCGCAACGCCGTCGATATCCGGATAGCGCGGATTGACGAGACCGAATTCACCGGCGAATTGCGCCTTGCGGATGTTGTCGAGGATGGCGCGGCCGACCGAACCCTGGCGCGGACTGGCCCCGATCAGCGCGACCGAGCGGGGCGCAAGCAAATTCTTCAACCGGTAGGTCGACATCGATGTTCCGTATCTGGCAGGTCGAGGCCAATCCCGAGCGGCGCGTGCTGCGCCACGGGATGATAGCCCGGCCAGGTCCCGGGCAGATGACAAATCTGGCCTCGCCTGCAGGCCGATGCCGGCCCTGCCTTGTCAATGCGACATCAGGACCGGGACCGTCATGGTGTCGAACATGCCCCGCGTGACGCCGCCGAGGATTCGCTCGTGCAGCCGCGAATGGCCGTAACCGCCCATCACCAGCAGGTCGATATTGCTCTCCGAAGCGATCGACAGGATGGCGCCCTGGACATCGCCGCGGTCGACCGTGAGGTGCTGCACCCGCGCTGCAATGCCGCGGCGGGCAAGATGGCCAACGACCTGATCCGACGACGCTTCGCCGGTCACCTCGTTCACGGCAATTACCGTCACCTTCTCGGCGCCGGTCAGGAACGGCAGCGCGTCCCGCACGGCGCGGGCCGCAAGGCGGCCGCCGTCCCAGGCAATGCCGATATGATGTGTGACCAGCGGCCCCTTGTGGATATAGGGCACCACGAGCAGCGGCCCGCCGGAGTTGAAAAGAAGTTCCTGCGGAATTTCGTTGTCGTAGGTGGAGCTCGAACGGTCCGGCTGCAGCACGATGGAGAGATCGTAGAGCCGGGCGAGCGCGCCGACGGTTCTGCCCGCTTCGGCCGGGATCGCCGCAATACTCCTGACGCCATACGAAATTTTGGCCAGCCTGGCCTCGGTCTCGAACACGGCAATGGCGGCATTGGCCCTGTCGAGCGCACGGTGCTGTTCTTCTCCCATGACCGCGGCAACGGCGGCGCCGCCGCCCTCCACCATCAACCCGACGGCGCCCATCGACTCATAGCCGATCGCCACGGCATCGAGGTGCGAGCGGCGCGCCGTGGTCAGCGCGACCGCGACGTCGATCACCGGCCTGACCGGACGCTCCGACGGAATGTGAACCAGAATGTTCCTGAACATCGTCAACCTCCCAACATTCGCTGTGCATCGGCCTGCGGTCGAAGCCTAGGCGGCCGGTCCCGCGCCGTGTTGATGCACGTCAAGGCCGGGACCGATCTATCCGCGGGCGCTCGCCGCCAGCGCACGCATGACGTCCTCGCGTGCAATCACGCCCGCCAGACGCTGCTCGCCGTCCAGCACCGGGATGCTCTTCATGCGATGGTCCACCATCAGCTGCAGCACCCGCGTCAGCTTGGTCGCCGGATCGACATAGATGAATTCCGCCGTCATGACGTCGGCGACCGTCCGCGACAGCAGATCGTCATAGGCCGGCACCATGCGGCCGGGATTGAACGCGAAGCATTTGAGGAAATCGAACTTGCTGACGACGCCGACGATGTCGCCGCCTTCGCGGACCGGATAGCAGTTGAAATCGTCCGTATCGAACATCTGCTGCAGTTCGCGCATGGTGGTATCGCGCGCGACCGTCCTTACGTCGCGCGTCATGTGCTGCCCGGCGCTCGCTTCGAGAAATTTGTGCACGTCGGCTCCTCGTCGTGGTCGGCTGTTCAGCGGGACAGGAACGCGCAGCGGCGCTGTTCCATTGCAAGGTGACGCGTGACGCCGCTGAGCACCCATTCGCGGAAGCGTGAGTGGCCGTAGGCGCCGGCGACGATCGCCCCCGCGCCGACATTGGCCGCGATCCTGTCGAGTTGCTCGGTAACGTCGCCGGCCATCTCGGGAACGACGGCATTGGCGGCAACGCCATGGCCGCGCAGCCACGCGGCAACGTCGGCGACGTGAGCCAGCGCAGCGGCGCGATCGGTATCCTCTTCGCGAATTTCCGCGATCGTGACTTCCTTTGCCGCCGCCAGGATCGGCAGGGCGTCGACCACCGCCCGGCGCGCCTCGCGGACATCCTTCCAGGCGACGAGGACGCTGCGCAAATCGAGCCATTGTGCGGCGGGCGGCACGACGAGGAGCGGACGGCCGGCCTGCATCACGATATCGCTGGGGTCGGGAGCCGCGGCCGGATCGACGATGCTCTCGGTACGGGCGCCGAGGACGATGATGTCAGCGGCGCGGGCCTGCTCCACCAGAAAGCGCCCCGGCATTGCCCGGGCGGAACGCCATTCCACGGACGCCGCCCGCTTGCCGACCGCCGCCCGAAACTCGCCCTCGAGATCCGACAGCCGCTTGCGGATCGCCGCGGCCTCGTCGTCGAGCAGCTTCTGGGCAAAGTCGCCTTCGGCAAAATACATCGGCGCCCTGAGGTCGGAGGCGGCCACGCCGATAACCCGGGCTGCGAATCGTTCGGCAAGATCGCCCGCCATCGCGAGGCATGCATCGTTTGGCCGGTCCAGCGCCAGTCCGACCATGACCGTCTTGTAGTCCATTGCCTGCTCCACGCCTTGGGACGAAATGCCGTATGGGCGTCATGCCCTTAGAACCGTATCCTAAAGGCCCATTCGGGTTCGAAACTGACCTAGATCAAGACGGCATCCCATCACCGTGGGCATTCAGGCCGCGAACCCGGAGGGATACCGCAGCTCCGGATTTCACCGAGCCCGGATTTTGTCTAAACGGGGTGTGCGACATCCCGTGGATTCGCCGCGCCCCGTTGGCCGAAGCGCCGTCCTGCGTGATATCCTTCGCCAGAGGAACTGGAAGCCGGAGTATGATTGACGTCGACCGACCGTTTCGCAGCCAGGATGCGCTCGACGAGAACGTACGCCGCGGCGCCGAAGGATCGGGCGTCGGTACCTGGGATTTCGAATTCTCGACCCGGCAGCTGAGCTGGTCGAACACCACCCGGAAGCTGTTCGGGTTCGCCACGGACAAGTCTGTCGACTACGACCTGTTCATTGCGCGGCTCAATCCGCAGGATCGCGACCGCACCGCGGAAGCGATCCAGAAATCGATCGATACCGGGTGCAATTTCGACATCCAGTACCGGGTGCGCCGGGACTCCGAGGAAGGTCACTGGGTGCGCGCACTCGGCGCCACCGTCGACGGTCCCGACGGCCGCCCGGCGAGACTGAGCGGCGTGATGATCGATATCGACCGCGAGAAGCGCCTGGAGGAAGCCGTCCAGACCCGCGAGCGGCACTTCCGTTCGATTCTCGATACCATCCCCGACGCGATGATCGTGATCAACGAGCACGGCATCATGCAGTTCTTCTCCAGCGCCGCGGAACGGCAGTTCGGCTTCACCGAGCCGGAGGCGATCGGCAAGAACATCAGCGAGCTGATGCCGGAACCGGACCGCAGCCGCCATGACGGCTACCTCGCCCGCTATCTGAAGACCGGCAAGCGAAACATCATCGGCATCGGCCGTATCGTCACCGGCA
>JAQSDT010000790.1 GCA_029946075.1 bacterium
GCTATGGCGGCACCGGCCTCGGCCTTTCCATCAGCGACCGCATTGTCAAGCGCATGGGCGGCCGCATCACGCTGGAAAGCACGCCGGGCGTAGGCTCGACCTTCGAAGTCTCGATCCCGCTCGCCGCGGCCGATGGCGCGCCGAAGAACTTTGCGGCGCCTGATCTTTCCGGCCAGTCGATCATGCTGGTGTCGCCCGCGGGCATCGAGACCTCGCTGACGGAGCGGCGCCTGCAGCGCTGGGGCGGCCAGACCTGTCTGGTGACGGATATCGACGTCGCGCTGGCGCTGCTGCCGGAGCGCTCGTGGCATACCGTCCTGATCGATCACACGCTGGGAACGGCCGATATCGTCAGGTTCGGCGAGGCCGCGCGCCTGCATGCCACGCAGCGCATCGTGATGTTCACGCCGGCCACCCGGCCCGAATGGCAGGGTTCGGCGGCGACGTTCTTCACCGGCTATCTGGTCAAGCCGCTGCGATCGGCGTCACTCGCCGCGCGCCTGATGGCAGCGCCGGAGGTGAATGCGCCGAGCGTCGTCGGCGAAGCGGCTGAAGCGATCGAGACGCCGGCCACACCGGCCGCCAGGGGCCTTTCCATCCTCGTCGCCGAGGACAACGAGATCAACGCGCTCCTGATGCGCTCGCTGCTGTCGCGATTGGGACATCACGCCGTCATCACCACCAACGGCGCCGAGGCGCTGGAATCCTGGCTGTCGGCGAAATCCGCCGGCACGCCCTACGACCTCGTGCTGATGGACATCCAGATGCCGCAGCTCAACGGCATCGAGGCCACCAAGCAGATGCGCAGCCTGGAGGCCGGCCAGCCCGGCCGCCGCACGCCAATCCTGGCACTGACCGCCAACACGCTGGTGGAAGACCGCTACGCCTGCTTCGAAGCCGGCATGGACGGGTTTTTGATCAAGCCGCTCGACCGCGAGAAACTCGGCGAGGCGCTGGCGGGGCTGGCGGCATCGAGGCACATCGCGGCGTAATCCCGTCGTCCCGGCCTTGAGCCGGGACCCATAACCACAGGATCGAGTTGTAGCAAAGAAAGTTGTCGGCCAGCCTGCCCCAAGATAAGCCGCGGCGTATGGGTCCCGGCCTGCGCCGGGACGACGACTAAAGCCGCCGCAGCGCCACCGTCTGCACCAGATGATCGGCGCGCTTCTTCAGGATCAGCGTCGCGCGCGGACGGGTCGGCAGAATGTTGTCCTCGAGATTGGCGAGGTTGGTGCGCTCCCAGATCGCGATCGCGGTCGCGGTGGCTTCGGCGTCCGATAGCAGCGCGTAGCGATGAAAATAGGACTTCGGATCATGGAACGCCGTGTCGCGCAGCGCCAGGAAACGCTTCACGTACCATTCGCGCAGCACCGGCTCTTCGGCGTCGATATAGACCGAGAAGTCGAAGAAGTCTGAAACCACCGGCACCGCCTTGCCGTCGCGCGGCAGGCGGCCGGTCTGCAGCACGTTGACGCCCTCGACGATCAGGATGTCGGGCCGGTCGATCTCGATCCACTTGTTCGGCACGATGTCATAGACCAGATGCGAGTAAACCGGCGCGCGCACGGTGCGACGGCCGGACTTGATGTCGGAGAGAAACGACAGCAGCGTCGGCAAATCATAGCTCTCGGGAAAACCCTTTTTCTGCATGATACCCTGCCGCTCGAGCACGGCATTGGGAAACAGAAAACCGTCCGTCGTCACGAGATCGACCTTCGGCCGCGGCGACCAGCGCGCCAGCAGCGCCTGCAGCACGCGCGCGGTGGTCGACTTGCCGACCGCGACGGATCCGGCGACGCCGATGATGTAAGGCACCTTGCGGTCGCGAATGTCGAGGAACTGGCGCTGCGCCTGATAGAGCCGGACCGTGGCGTCGACATAGATCGACAGCAGCCGCGACAGCGGCAGATAAATGTCCTCGACTTCCTGCATGTCGAGACGGTCGTGCATCGAACGCAGCCGCTCGAACTCGCCGGGCTCCAGCGTCATCGGCGTGTCGTCGCGCAACTTCGCCCATTGTTCGCGGGAGTAGACGCGGTACGGGTTATATTGCTGTTCGGCGATCCTGATGTCCATGAACTGCCCTCCCGGTCAGTCGCGCTTGCGCGACGCCTTCTCTTCGAGCCCGGACATCGAGGTACGCTGCGCCAGCACGGCCTCGACCTCTTCGAGCTTCACGCCGCGCGACTTCAACAGCACCATCAGGTGAAACAGGAGATCGGCGCTCTCGGCGATCAGATGGTTACGATCGTTCTCGACCGCCGCGATCACGGTCTCGACCGCTTCTTCGCCCAGTTTCTTGGCGCAGTGCTCCGCGCCCTTGTCGAGCAATTTGCGGGTGTAGGACGCCTCTCCTCCCGATGCGGCCCGTGCATCGATGGTGGCGGCCAGATCATGGAGCGTGAAACGCGACATCAACCGAACTCAACACTTGCACCTGGGCCGAAGGCCGTGGCGCCATCCCGGCAAAAAGTTTAGCACTTTTGTGACAGGGAGTCGTCAGGGATCGAGCCGCATCGGCAGCCCGGCGCGCACCATGTGCTCCTTGGCTTGGCGTATGGTAAATTCGCCGAAGTGGAATATCGAGGCGGCCAGCACCGCGGTCGCGTGCCCCTCGCGGATGCCGTCGACGAGGTGGTCGAGATTGCCGACGCCGCCGGAGGCGATCACCGGTACGGGAACACTGTCGGCAATGGCCCGGGTCAGCGGCAGGTCGAACCCCTGCCTCGTGCCGTCACGGTCCATCGAGGTCAGCAGGATTTCGCCGGCGCCGAGCGAGACCACTTCCTGGGCGTATTCGATGGCGTCGATCCCGGTGGAGTTGCGGCCGCCATGGGTAAAGATCTCCCAGCGGTCACCGCCGGCGCGCCGCGCCCGCTTGGCGTCGATCGCCACCACGATGCACTGCTCGCCGAACTTTTCCGCCGCCTGCTTGACGAACTCGCGGTTGGAGACCGCCGCCGAGTTGATCGAGACCTTGTCGGCGCCGGAACGCAGCAAGGTCTTGATGTCGTCGGTGGTGCGAACGCCGCCACCGACCGTCACTGGCATGAAACAGGCTTCCGCCGTGCGCCTGACGACGTCGAGCATGGTGCCGCGGTTCTCGTGGGTAGCGGTGATGTCGAGGAAGCACAATTCGTCGGCGCCGGCGGCGTCATAGGCAATCGCCGCTTCGACGGGATCGCCGGCGTCGCGCAGATCGACGAAATTGACGCCCTTGACGACGCGGCCGTCCTTGACGTCGAGACAGGGGATCACGCGGCACTTGAACATATCAGGCTCCTACGCGGCAGCGCGCGCGTTGCGGATCAAGGTCAGCGCGGCAGCGGGATCGAGACGGCCGTCATAGAGCGCGCGGCCCGCAATGGCGCCGGCGAGCTTTTTCGCACGAGGTTCCAGCAGCGCCTTGACGTCCTCGATCGAGGCGAAGCCGCCCGACGCGATCACGGGAATCGAGATCTGCTCGGCCAGCGCAATCGTCGCATCGAGGTTGAGCCCCTTCAGCAGACCGTCGCGCGCGATGTCGGTGAAGATGATGGCGGCAACGCCGGCATCCTCGAAGCGTTGCGCGATTTCGAGCGCCGTCACCTGCGAGGTCTCGGCCCAGCCTTCGACGGCGACCTTGCCGTCGCGCGCGTCGAGTCCGACCGCGACGCGGCCGGGAAATTTCTTCGCGGCGCTCTTCACCAGTTCCGGATCGCGCACCGCCGCCGTGCCGATGATGACGCGGGCAATACCCTTGTCGAGCCAGGCTTCGACGGTTTTGAGATCGCGGATGCCGCCACCGAGTTGTACCGGCATGGTGACGGCTTTCAGCATCGCCTCGACCGCGAGCGCGTTCATCGGCTTGCCGGCGAACGCGCCGTCGAGGTCGACGACGTGCAGATACTCGAACCCCTGCGCGGCAAAGGAACGCGCCTGAGCCGCGGGATCGAGATTGAACACAGTGGCGCGCGCCATGTCGCCCTGTTCGAGGCGGACGCACTGACCGTTTTTCAGGTCGACGGCAGGAAAGAGAATCACGGCTTCCACTTCAGGAAATTCGAGATCAAAGCGAGGCCCAGGCGCTGGCTCTTCTCGGGATGAAACTGGGTGCCGATCGCGGTGTCCTTGCCGACCATCGCCGTCACAGGCCCGCCATAGTCGGCGCGGAGCAGCACGTCGGACTCGTTGGTGGCGTTGAGGTGGTAGGAGTGCACGAAATAGCCATGGAGGCCCTTCGGACCGACCGGCAGGCGCTCCAGCACCGGATGCTCGTGCACCATGTCGAGCGTGTTCCAGCCCATGTGCGGGATCTTCAGGTTTTCCTCGCGCGGCGAAATCTTCTCGACGTCGCCGGCGATCCAGTTGAAGCCGTCGGTGGTGACGTGCTCCTTGCCGCGGGTTGCCATCAGCTGCATGCCGACGCAGATGCCGAAGAACGGCCGCGCCTTCTTGCGCACCGCTTCCGTCATCGCTTCCAGCATGCCGTCGACGGCATCAAGACCTTTGCGGCAATCGGCGAACGCGCCGACACCGGGCAGCACGATGCGATCGGCGCGGTACACGGCCTCGGGATCGCGCGTCACCATGATCTTCTGCGGATCGTGGCTGCTCCGCGTCGCCCGCTCGAACGCCTTCGCCGCCGAATGCAGATTGCCGGATCCGTAGTCGATGATGGCAACGCTCATCGTGACCCTCCCGGCTCTGGAAATAACCCGATGATGCCGCCCTGCGGCACCGGCGGCGGCTTGGAGAACGACTGGCTCGGGACGTGGCGGGTCGGCGGCGGACCGCCGCGATCGACCGCGTACTGGTCGTTGGCAAACCCGCGTTGCCGCGCGGTCCAGCGATCGAAGAAGCGGCGCTCGGCCGATTCCGTGTCGTCGCCGACCACGATGTCGACCTGTCGCCATTTGCGGCGCGACAGCGTCCAGCGCTGCAGGCTGGCGGCTTCGAAGCCCATCAGCACAGCGATCAGCAGATCGACCACCAGCATCGCATTGCGGCCAACGCCCAGCGCCGCCATTCCAAACTGCAGCGCAATCGTGAACGCGACCCAGCCGATCAGCACCAGCCACAGCCGATGCCAGATCAGCCAGATCACGCTGATGGCCGCGGCCCAGAAATGAAAGCCGTCGCGCACGAAGACGAATTTGTCCGCCGCCGACAGATCGGCCGCGTGAGCCACGGGGGCATGCACTGTGTAGACGGGCATCGAAGCTCTCCGCCGCGATAGCGAACGCGAATCAGCCGCCGAGCTGACCCTTGGTGGAAGGCACTTCGCCGGCAAGGCGCGGATCGATCGCGACCGCGGTACGGAGCGCCCGTGCCAGACCCTTGAAGCAGGATTCGGCGATATGGTGGCTGTTCTCGCCATATAGGGTCTCGACGTGCAAAGTCACGCCGGCATTGATGGTGAAGGCGTTGAACCATTCGCGCACCAGCTCGGTGTCGAACTGCCCGACCTTGTCGCGCGGGAAATCGACCTTGAACACCAGCACCGGCCGGCCCGAAATGTCGATCACGACGCGCGACAGCGTCTCGTCCATCGGCATGTGGATCGAGGCATAGCGGGTGATGCCGGCCATGGTGCCGAGCGCCTGCTTGACGGCCTGGCCGAGCGCGATGCCGACGTCCTCGGTGGTGTGGTGGTGGTCGACATGGAGGTCGCCATCCGCCTTGACCGTGATGTCGATCCGGGAATGGCGCGCCAGCAGATCCAGCATATGGTCGAAGAAGCCGATACCGGTCGAGACGTTGGATACGCCCGATCCGTCGAGGTTCACGGCGACCTCGATGTCGGTTTCCTTGGTCTTGCGCTTGATGGACGCTGTGCGCATGAAAAACTGCTTCCCTTGGGTCGAAACGCGGCCCTTTTAACAGGCCGATGACGCCTTCGCTACTGCGGGATGACGCGGAAAGGACCGAACTTCCGCCTATGGTGAGCAAAATCGGCGCTCGTTCTGTTCCGACGCGTTTTCTTGACGCGAACCGGCCCCCACTTCGCTCGAAACCGCTACGAATCCCGCGATTGTAACCCTCCCCGCCAACCCCTAAATCTGACCGGAACGAGGATCATCCATGCAAGCTTCTGAGAACAGCCAGCCGGTCTGGCACGGCACCACGATTTTGACGGTCCGCAAGGGCGGCAAGGTGGTGATCGGCGGCGACGGCCAGGTCTCGATCGGCCAGACCGTCATCAAGTCCAACGCCAAAAAGGTCCGTAAAATCGGCAAGGGCGACGTGATCGGCGGCTTTGCCGGGGCCACCGCCGACGCCTTCACCCTGTTCGAGCGACTGGAAGGCAAGCTCGAGCAATATCCGGGGCAACTGACCCGCGCGGCGGTCGAGCTCGCCAAGGACTGGCGCACCGACCGCTACCTGCGCCGGCTGGAGGCGATGATGATCGTCGCCGACAAGGACGTCTCGCTGGTCCTGACCGGCACCGGCGACGTGCTGGAGCCGGAAGCCGGCGTGATGGCGATCGGCTCGGGCGGCAATTACGCGCTGGCCGCCGCCCGCGCGCTGGTCGACACCGACAAGGACGCCGAAACCATCGTGCGCCGCGCGCTCGATATCGCCGCCGACATCTGCGTCTACACCAACCGCAACGTCACCATCGAAACGCTCTGAGGAAGCCGCATGACGGACCAGCGCAATCCCGCCGCTGCGAGCGGCGTCACGGCTTCGCAGTGGTTCCTGATCGCGACTTTCCTGCTGGTGCTTCAGGCTTCGCTGCTGGTCTGGATGGGCCGGCTGCCGATCTGCGCCTGCGGCTATGTCAAATTCTGGCACGGCGTCGTCGTGAGTTCGGAGAACTCGCAACACATCGCCGACTGGTACACCTTCTCGCACATCCTGCACGGCTTCCTGTTCTACGGCGCGACGTTCCTGCTGCTGCCGCGGCTGGCCTGGCCGGCACGGCTGATAGTGGCGATGCTGGTCGAGGGCGCCTGGGAGCTGGTCGAAAATTCGAGCTGGATCATCGAGCGCTACCGCGCCGGCACCATCTCGCTGGATTACTACGGCGACAGCGTCGTCAATTCGATCGCCGATACGCTGTGGATGATGCTCGGCTTCCTGGCGGCGCGAAAACTGCCGGTCGCGGTAACGGTCGCGCTCGGGCTGCTGTTCGAGATCGTGCTGGCGCTGCACATTCGCGACAATCTGACGCTGAATATCATCATGCTGCTGCACCCCTTCGAAGCCATCAAGCAATGGCAGAGCGGGCCACCGATCATCTGAGACACGACCGCTTGCCGATCGCCCGTTTTCACCCTAGCTAGAACCCATGACCGACTTTTCTCCCCGTGAAATCGTCTCCGAACTCGACCGCTTCATCGTCGGCCAGGCCGATGCCAAGCGCGCGGTATCGATCGCGCTGCGCAACCGCTGGCGGCGGCTGCAACTCACCGGCTCGCTGCGCGAGGAGGTGCTGCCGAAGAACATCCTGATGATCGGGCCGACCGGCGTCGGCAAGACCGAGATCGCGCGGCGGCTGGCGAAACTCGCCAACGCGCCGTTCATCAAGGTCGAGGCCACCAAGTTCACCGAAGTCGGCTATGTCGGCCGCGACGTCGAGCAGATCGTTCGCGACCTCGTCGAGGTCGCCATCGCGCAGGTGCGCGAACGCAAGCGCAAGGACGTGCAGGCGCGCGCGCAGCAGGCCGCCGAGGAGCGCGTGCTCGACGCGCTGGTCGGACCGGGGTCGGGCCCGGCGACGCGGGATTCCTTCCGCAAGAAGCTGCGCGCCGGCGAGCTCAACGACAAGGAAATCGAAATCGAGACGCAATCCTCGGGCGGCACGCCGATGTTCGAAATCCCGGGCATGCCCGGCGCGCAGCTTGGCGCGATCTCGATCGGCGATATCTTCGGCAAGATGGGCGGACGCACCAAGACGCGGCGGCTGACGGTCGAAAATTCGCACGAGACGCTCGTCAACGAGGAATCCGACAAGCTGCTCGACAGCGACCAGCTGGTGGTGGAAGCCATCAACGCCGTCGAGAACAACGGCATCGTGTTTCTCGACGAGATCGACAAGATCTGCGTTCGCGACGGCCGCACTGGCGGCGACGTCTCGCGCGAAGGCGTGCAGCGCGATTTGCTGCCGCTGATCGAAGGCACCACCGTCTCGACCAAGCACGGCGCGGTCAAGACCGACCACATCCTGTTCATCGCGTCAGGCGCGTTTCACATCGCCAAGCCGTCCGACCTGCTGCCGGAGCTGCAGGGCCGCCTGCCGATCCGCGTCGAATTGGAAGCGCTCACCCGCAACGATTTGCGCCGCATCCTGACCGAGCCGGAGGCGTCGCTGATCAAGCAATATGTCGCGCTGATGCAGACCGAAGGCGTGACGCTGGAAATTTCCGACGACGCCATCGACGCGCTCGCGGATGTCGCGGTCGCCGTCAATTCGACGGTGGAGAATATCGGCGCAAGGCGGCTGCAGACGGTGATGGAACGCGTACTCGACGACATCTCGTTCTCCGCGCCGGACCGTCACGGCGAGACGATCAGGGTCGACGCCGATTACGTGCAGAAGCACGTCGGCGACCTCGCCAAGAACGCGGATCTGAGCCGGTTTATTTTGTAGGTTTTGCCGATAAGATCGTCGTCCCGGCGAAGGCCGGGACCCATAACCCCGGTCGTCTATTGTTGAAACAAGTCATCGACCACTGTACCAGGCAACGGCCGCTGCGGCGTATGGGTCCCGGCTCAAGGCCGGGACGACGAAAATGAATCTGCGGGTATGGGAAAACCCCTGGCGCTTGATGCTGGCCGTCAACGCCGCCGTATTCGTTGGCGTATTCCTGCACAAGATCGCGCTGCCGCCTTTCGTTCCCTATATCCATCTGCTGGTCGATTATCATTTCGGCTTCATCAAGCGCGCGCTGATCGGCGCGATCGTGTCGCTGTTCACCGCCAAGGTGCCGGTGTGGCTGGTATTCGCGCTCGCCGGCACGGTGTGGCTGATCACGGCCGGTCTGTTCGTCCAGCTGTTCCGGCGCAGTTTTGGTTTCGATGAAAAGCACCTGCCGCTGTTCGTCTTCATGGCCGGCTCGCCGTTCTTCCTGAAGAACTTCATGCACACGCTCGGGCATTTCGACATCTACGGATGCCTGTTCGCGATTCTACTGCTGCTGATCCCGGCGCGGTCGATCGCCTATGTGCTGCTGGCCGCGCTGCTTTCGGTCATCCTGGTCCTGATCCACCACATTCATCTCCTGATGTATGTGCCGACGATCGCCGCCATCGTGCTGTTGCGTCATTACCTCGCTCACGGAATCAACCGGCAGAACGCCGTGATCGGCCTCGCGCTGCTTGCCGCACTCGGCGCCCTCTTCCTCGCCGCGCAGTTCTACGGAACGATGCCGGTGCCCGCGCCGGAGTTTACCGCCTATCTGCAGGGCCGGATGGCCGACCCGTCGCGCACGAACCTGCTGAGTTTTGCCTATATCTGGTATCAGCCGCTCGCGAAGGAGATTCTGGATACATGGCAGCGCCTGCCGCACAATTCGCTCGGCACCCCCGTGTTCGCGCTGCTGATCTGGCTGCACGCGCCGCTCTGGCGCTATTTCCGCGATCTCATCCACGCGCTGTCGCACGACACGCATCGCCGCATCGTCGGCGCGGCGATCGTCGTCATCAGCCTGTTCTATCTCGTGATGTTCGCGATGGTGTTCGATTATTCGCGCTGGGTCTCGAACTGGGCGGTGTGCCTGTTCCTGCTGCTGCACGCGGTGAAATCACTGCCAGCCTCACGCGAGGTGCCGCCGATATCCGCGGACGACCGCAAGACAATGATCTTCGGCTGGATCGTCACTCTGATCCCGCGCGTCGGGATCGTGCGACCGTTCTAAAGCTAGAACCGCACCCGCCGCACCCGCACATACAGCGCGCCCTCGCCGCCATGGCCGATATGGGCTTCCTCGAAGCCGACCACCAGCGAGCGGAATTCCGGCAGGCCCAGCCATTGCGGCACCTGGCGGCGCAGCACGCCGCGCTCGGATTCCGATCCCATCTTGCCCTTGCCAGTGATGATGAGCACGAAGGTCATGCCGTCATGATGCGCGCGTTGCAGGAAGCCGAGCAGCGCGCGGTGCGCCCGCGTCTGCGTCATGCCGTGCAGGTCAAGGCGCGCGTCGATCTCCTTGCGGCCA
>JAQSDT010000791.1 GCA_029946075.1 bacterium
TACTCCGCTGCCTGCGGGCTCGGCAAAGCGACGGAATGCCGGCTCGGACAGGCCAATTTCATCCGGTCCGACCAGGGTATCGTCGTCCGTGATCAGTAGTGTCGCGAGCAGGGCCTTGGCGCCAACCCGCAACTCCACCCGGCTAAACCCGCGGAAGACGTCGGGCCGCAGGGCGCGCGAATGGCGTGAGATCACCACGACGTTTTCCCGTCCGGTATCGAGGCTTACGCGTCGCACGTTCAGGGTCGGACGGAATGCAAGCTCGTTCATCTCTGCCTCGATGGCGCCGCAGTCCGCGTTGGCAGCCCAGGGAACCGTCAGTGGGAAAGCAGGATCGGAAGCGGCGGCTTCGAAAGCAGGCTTTGGGTAGCACCACCGAGAATGAATTCACGCCATCGCGCGTGGCCGTAGGCTCCCATCACGAGGACGTCGGCCTTGTGCGCGACCACGTAGGCCTCGAGAACGCTGGCGATCTGTCGGCCGTCGGCATCGACCTTGTCCAGCACCACGTCGATCCCATGGCGTGCGAGGTTCTTTGCCAGTTCCTCCGCAGAATGCTTGGTGTCGAAAGTCTTCTCGTTGCCGACGGTGAGAACGCGCACCTTCTTGGCGCGCTCGAGCACGGGGAGCGCATCGGAAATCGCCCGGGTCGCGGCGCGGCTGAAATCCCAGGCGACGACGACGGTATTCAGTTCGAATGCTCGCGCACGAGGGGTCTCGGGCAGGATCAGCGTTGGGCGGCCCGATTCGAAGATCACCGACTCCGCATACCATTGGTCGTAGGATTCCGGCACCGGCACGATCGTAAGGTCATGAAGGCGGGCGTAGTCTACCAGCACCTCGGGGACATCAACGGTCGGACACTTCTCCGTGATCGTCTCGTGCGGCACCCCGGCCTTGCCAGCGGCTGCATCAAATGCGGCGAGCAGGTCTCTCGCGCTCTTGCGGCTCTTCTCGGCTTCACCCGCGATGATGCCGGAGATGTTGCCAATCGAACCCGACAGCAAATTGCCCGGCAGCTCGACGTGTACCTCGCAGGAAACCGCAGCAAGGTGCGCGCCAAGCGTAGCGGCGACGCAGACCGCGTCCTCGACCACGGAAACCGGAGTAGGTTCAGGATAACTCGTCAACGTCAGCAGAATGCTTTTGATAGCCATGTGTGTTCCTCGTTTCTGACACCAATCTAGCGTCGTGCGAGCGGAGATTTTTGATCCATCGCAAAAGAGCAGGATGCAGAGGTGGATTGTCAGGTTGGCGATTGTCGACGGGGGTGCAGCAATGGCTTGAGCACTTCGAGTGCAATCAGGACGACGAGGCCCGCGCCAAGGGTCAGAGCGAGGTCGTCAGGGTGCAGGGGGCCAAAAGTAAAAAGGTTGCTTGCGGGCGGCCAAAGCAAGGTGAGGGCCGAAATTGCCATGACGGCGGCAAGCACCGCCATCAAGGTTCGGTTCGGTCGGCACAGTGCCGTAAGCAGCGAGGCACTGAAGGACCGGTTGACGAGAATAAGACTGATAACCACCGTCACCAGCGAGAAGAAGGCCAGCGCCCGCACTTCCCGCTCGGGCATGCCAGATCTGAGCGCGAGGACAAAAATGACGGCAACGAGCGCAAAGGCCAACGCCCCCTGCAACAGGCTCCACGCAACCATCCGAGCCGAAAACAGGGGGCTGTCGGCGGCGCGCGGCGGGCGATCCATGACGTCGTCCTCATCGGTCTCAGCCTCGAATACGAGTGAACAGACCGGATCGATCACCATTTCGAGAAACGCGATGTGGATGGGCCCGAACAGGATCGGCAATCCGAATAGCAGGGGCAGCAATGCCAGTCCGGCAATCGGCACGTGGACCGCAAAGATGAAGCTCACTGCCTTGCGCAGGTTGTCGTAGATCCGCCGGCCAAGCCTGATGGCCTTGACGATCGAGCCGAAGTCGTCGTCGAGGAGAACGATCGCCGATGCTTCCCGGGCCACGTCGGTGCCACGGCCGCCCATCGCTATGCCGATATGCGCTGCCTTGAGCGACGGCGCGTCGTTCACGCCGTCGCCGGTCATCGCCACGATCTCGCCATTGGTCTTGTGCGCATTGACGATCCGCAATTTCTGCTCCGGCATGATCCGTGCGAACACGCTGGTCGATTTCGTCAGGTTGGCAATCTCGATGTCGTTCAACCTCGCAAGCTGCTCGCCGGTCACGACCTCTCCAGATTCGAAACCGGCTTGCCGCGCGATCGCCTTTGCGGTTGCGGGATAATCACCGGTGATCATCACCGCCCTGATGCCGGCCGAACGGCATTGGCGGACGGCCTCGATGACGCTTGGTCGCAGCGGATCGGCAAGTCCGACAAGCCCGACGAACTCGAATGCGAATTCGCGCGGCGAGGCCGGCCATTCCGGTCCCGCATACCTGGCGCGCGCGACGCCCAGTACGCGCAGCCCGGCGGAGGCCATGGTCTCGGTCGATCGCGTCAGTGCGGTACGGTCCCCGTCGCCGAGGTGGCAAAGGCTGGCGATCGCTTCGGGAGCTCCCTTTGCTGCGACGATAAAGGCCTGCCCGGGCCCACCCGGTCGCCAGATGTGCGTGACGGCGAGCAGATCGGGCCGAAGGCCGTACGCGTGTATCAGCGTCCAGCCGGCACGCGGCTGAGTACCGTCCTGCGATTGGGCGCGGCCCAGTGCATGAAAGGCCTTTTCCATTGGGTCGAAGGGGTCGAGCGTGCAGGCGAGGACGCCAAACTCCATCAACGCGTGGAATGATTCGGGTACCTGCGCGTTATCGCGTGGTCGATGGATTTCCTCCGTGCGGAGCCGAAGCTCGACGATTGTCATCCGGTTTTCGGTGAGGGTACCGGTCTTGTCGGTACACAGCACGGTGGCGGCGCCGAGTGTTTCGATCGCCGCGGCTCGGCGCGTCAGCACCCGCGCCAGCGATATTCGCCACGCGCCCATCGCCATGAAGACGGTCAGGATGACCGGAAACTCTTCCGGCAGCATGGACATACCCAGCGCAATTCCCGCCAGGGTGGCATCCAGCCACCCGCCACGCATGGTTCCATAGAGAAGCACGGCGAGCATGCTCACCGCGACGGCGACGACAGCGAACAGTCGCACGAGGCGGCGTATTTGTGCCTGCAAGCGCGGCGGTTCCGTTTCCAGAACGGCGAGTGACAGCCCGATCTTGCCGATCTCGCTGCGCGCCCCGGTGCTGGTGACTTGCGCAGTCGCGGTGCCGCGGACAACGAGTGAGCCTGAAAAGACCTCAGGCAGGTCGTCCCCGCCAGGACGACCGGCTTGCACGGCATCGCCAATCTTTCGCGCGATCTTGCGTACTGGCACGGATTCGCCGGTCAGCATGGACTCGTCGGCCTGCAAATCCTGGCATTGCAACAGGATGGCGTCGGCCGGTACCCGGTCGCCTTCGGAAAGGACGATGAGGTCGCCGCGCACGACGTCTTTCCCGGCGATACGTTTACGCTCGCTGTCGCGAATGACCAGGGCGCGGGGGCTGGTGAGGTCACGCAGCGCGTCCAGAACGCGCTCGGTGCGTGACTCCTGAACGACGGTAATCACGATCGACATGGTGGCGAAGACCACCAGGATGATCGCTTCCTTCAAATCGCCGAGTGCCAGATAGACCAGGCCTCCGATCAACAGAAGCATGAGCATCGGCTCGCGCAGCACCTCGACGGCAATTCGAAATGGTGTCCGGCGATCGGGCTGGGGCAGCTCATTGCTTCCCTCGCGCTGCAGCCGGGCACCGGCTTCGGCTTCAGTGAGGCCGGTGAACGGTTCAGAAGCTTCCGGAAATTGGGACACCGCACCTCACAGTCTGGTTTGGTCGATGCGAGGTTGAGGGGAGGACGTTCGGGCCTGAACCGAGTATGGCCGCAATTCGATGAACGCTGCCGAGAGGCGCGTGTACAAATCGCGTCGATGCGCGAGCGGCCACCAATCGTACAGAAAGATTTCCAGCGGTCGCCAGTTTGCGACCCATCCGAGGATCAGAAAGCTCTCTTCGGCCAATCGCTTGAATGCGGTATCGATCAGGTAGCCCGCAGCCCCATGGGCGATCAAGAGGCAGGCGACGAGTATCGAGGCGCCAATTGCAAGGGAGCGCCTGCCGACGCGTAACAATTCGTTCAGATCGCGCTGGATGGCGGCGGCCCGATCGGAAAAATATCGATTGAAAGCCTCGGCAAGATCGTCCGACGCCTTGCCCTCCGCCTCGGTGTCCGGAAGGTGCAAAACAATCTTGATGGGGCGTTTGCCGGGAAGCTCGCGCGCCCAGCCGACGATGTAATCCTCGGCCTCGGCTGCCAGATCCTTTTCCCGAAACGGGAAGGGGTCGAGCGTCTGGAAGAGCTGAGCGATTTCGTTTACGCGAATTTCGATCAGATCTGCGGCCGCCTCAGTTGCCGGTTTCACCATTTGGCTGCCGCCTCATGTCCGGGGCCTCCGTTGAAAAGATGGCCGCGAGCGACCGCCCAATTCGGGAATTGGCTACAGATGCGACACCGTCGTCACGCGGTAGGTGTGCATCTTGCCGCGTTCGCTGATCGAGACATATTCGCCTGCGACGAAGCGCTCGTCGGCGAAATTGAAACCGATATCGTCCGGCAACCTGGCCTCGCCGTCGTAGTGGAAATTCCAGCCACCGCCCGATCTGCGTACGAGATGACCGAGCTGATCCTGCTCACCTGGACGCTGCCGCGAGACGCGGCAGGCCTCGCGGTGGGCGCGCCATATTTTTGGATCGATGCGGCCTTCGGCATCGACCGGAGCCACGAAAATATATGCGACTTCACGGTCACCTTCGGGGTGACCCGGCTCACGCGCCAAAACGAGGCGGATTTGCCGGAATTGCGCCGGCAGCGAGGCATTGAGGATCGGCGTTGGCTGAGACGTGGACATGAGAATGGTTCCTTTGATTGATTGCATCAATGATGTGATTTCGCTGCGTCAGCCTGGATCCACGACCGTCGCAGGCGTGGCGACGCCCCTGGATTTCTTCAGGCTCTTGACGATGATCGAGATCAGCGGGACGAGCAGCAAAGGCAGCGCGCTGTTGAGCGGGTGATGGACCATGCCGGAGAACTGCGCTTGCGCTGTGCGGGCCTCGTTTTGCAGCGCTTCGATCGCCGAACCGTGGATTTCGTTGGCGAGTTCAAGCTCGTGCCCCGAGGGTGACCTTCCCGCAATCACCAGCAGGACGGCAGCAATCGCGAAGTTGACTGCACCGAGGATGACGGCTGCGTAGATCGCGCTCAGAACCTGTACCAGAGCGAAATAGGCCGCCAGTTCCAGCATCAAGAGGCCGAAGGCAGCGATCAGCGCCGCGAATGCGCGCATGCCGAGGCCGACCAGCATATGGCGCATCCTGATTTCGGCGATGATCCGGTCGGTCCGCCACAGCGCACGCAAATTCTTGACGATTTTTTCACTGTCCACGTCAGTGTCTCCTCAGCATGAAACCGATGACGACACCGAGTGCAAGGGCGGCGGTCATCGTGACGATCGGACGTTCTGCGATCAGCGCCTCGACGTGATCCTCCTTCTCGGCCAGGGTGTCACCGAGCTCGCTCAGCGCGGCCTTGATCCGGTCGGCAAGAGCATCGGCGCCATTCTTGACGCCGTCGAACAACCCATCTTCCGTCGTGCTCAGCAGGCGCGAAACCTCGCTCTTGAGGGCGTGCAGCTCATCACTCAGTTCGGCTGAATCGAACATCGCATCTATCCGCGTCCACATCCGGGAACTCTAGGCGTGTCGGCGCCGCGACCATTTGATGTGGGTCAATCTCGCAGCATCTGTCGGCATGTTCCCGGCTTGAGGCAGGTCAACATGTTGCCTGTGCCTGCGTTCTAGAAAACGGCGCATTATGATCCAGGAAACTTCATCTTGACGACCGCACCTCTGTTAACTGCGACCGCGACCGGTGATGTCCTCGAGCTGCGGCCGGCTGGATCGTGGATTGCGGCCAATGCGGCTTCGCTCGAGCAGGCTTCCGAGGCCATCGCGCCGCAGCTGGATCGATCGGACATCATTCGGCTGGATATGGCCGGCGTTCGCGAACTGGATACGCTCGGTGCGTGGCTGCTCGAGAAGATGTCGAGGCGTGCGACCTCGGCCGGTCACCACACCGACATCGTCGGTGTTGCGGATCATTATGCCGGGCTGATCGAGGAGGTGCGTCAGGTCAACCGGCATACGCCCAAGCCGGCCCGGATGCCGAATCCGATCCTGGCCCGGATCGGCGATATCGGCCGCTCGACGATTCTTGCGCGCGAAGATGTGACGGCGTTTCTTCAAATGCTGGGTGCGCTCTGTATCGCCATTCTGGGCGTCGTGCGGCGGCCGCGGTCGCTGCGGTTGACGTCGCTGACCTATCAATTGTACCGGGTCGGCTGGCAGGCGATCCCGATCGTGGTGCTGATCACGTTCCTGATCGGCGCCATCATCGCGCAACAGGGCATCTTCCATTTTCGCAAGTTCGGCGCGGATTCCTATGTCGTCGACATGGTCGGAATCCTGGTGCTGCGCGAACTCGGTGTGCTCATCGTCGCCATCATGGTCGCCGGCCGTTCCGGCAGCGCCTATACCGCGGAACTCGGCTCCATGAAGATGCGCGAGGAAATCGACGCGCTGTCGACCATGGGGCTCGATCCGATCGAGGTGCTGATGTTGCCCCGGATCGTCGCGCTGGTTCTCGCGCTGCCGATCCTCAGCTTCATCGGCTCGATGGCCGCGCTCTACGGCGGCGGCCTCGTCGCCTGGTTCTATGGCGGCATGGGACCGGCGATCTTCATCGCCCGGTTGCACGACGCGGTGTCCGTCACCCATTTCGAGGTCGGCATCATCAAGGCGCCGTTCATGGCGCTGGTGATCGGCATCGTCGCCTGCAGCGAAGGGTTGCGCGTCAAGGGCAGCGCCGAGTCGCTCGGTAAGCAGACCACCACCTCGGTCGTGAAATCGATCTTTCTGGTGATCGTTCTCGACGGGCTGTTCGCCGTGTTCTTCGCATCGATCGGGATGTAACGATGCAGGAAGGCGCTGGGCCATTCGCGATCCGCGTGCATGATCTGGTGGTCGGTTTCCGCCGCCACGTCGTGATCGATCACCTCGACCTCGACGTGCGCCGGGGCGAGATCCTGGGACTGGTCGGCGCTTCCGGCGGCGGAAAATCCGTGCTGATGCGGACCATCATCGGTCTCATCCCGCGCCAGGCGGGCGAAATCGAGGTGATGGGCGCGCCGATCGGGGGTAACCACACCAGAAGCGCGGCCGGCCGGTGGGGCATCCTGTTTCAGCAAGGCGCGCTGTTTTCCTCGCTCACGGTGCGCCAGAACATCCAGTTTCCGCTGCGCGAAAACCTCGCACTGTCCGATGCGCTGATGGACGAGATCGCGACGGCCAAGCTCGAGATGGTCGGGCTCAAGCCGGAGGACGGCGACAAATTCCCTTCCGAATTGTCCGGTGGCATGACCAAGCGGGTGGCGCTGGCGCGTGCGCTCGCGCTCGATCCGGCAATCGTGTTTCTGGACGAGCCGACTTCCGGTCTCGATCCGATCGCGGCGGGCGATTTCGACGCTCTGATCAAGACGTTGCAGAAGACGCTGGGGCTGACGGTGTTCATGGTCACCCATGACCTCGCCAGCCTGAATACCGTTTGCGACCGCGTCGCGGCGCTTGCCGACGGCAAGATCGTCGCGATCGGGCCGATGCGCGAACTGCTTCAATCCGAACATCCCTGGGTGCGGGCCTATTTCCACGGCAAGCGCTCGCAGATGTTGCAACCCAAAGCGAGTTGAGAGATGGAAACCCGCGCTCCCTTCGTCATCGTCGGCGCCTTCGTGCTGGCCGCCATCGTCGCCGTGTTCGGTTTCGTCTACTGGCTGCAGAACACCGGGGGATTGGGGCCGCGTACGTCCTATCGCGTGCAGTTCGAAGGCTCGGTGCCGGGCTTGCTGGTGGGCGCTGCCGTGCTGTTTAACGGCATCCGGGTCGGCGAAGTCTCCGAACTCGGCCTCGCGCCGGACAACCCGCGCGGCGTTCATGCGACCATCTCGGTGGCGTCGACGACGCCGGTGCGAGCCGACACCAAGGTCGGGCTGGAATTCCAGGGCCTGACCGGCGTTCCCGTCATCGCGCTGGAGGGCGGACTGATGGTCGCCGGCGCAGGGGCGGTGCCGACGCTGATCGCCGAGCCCGGGGCCGGGCAGGGCATGACACAGGCCGCGCGCGATGCCTTGCGCAAGGTGGACTCGGTGCTGTCAGAGAATTCGGGCGCGCTAAAGGATACCATCGCCAACTTCAAGGTGTTTTCGGAAGGCCTCGCCCGCAACACCGGCAAGCTCGACGGCATCGTCGCCGGGCTCGAACGCATGACAGGCGTGACGGCGCCGCCGCCGAAGATCACCTACGATTTGCGCGCCCTGCAAAATCCGGGACCTGTTACCAAGACCGTCAGCGCGCCATGGGCGATCCCGGAGCCGACTGCGGTGGCGATGCTGGAAACGCAGCGCTTCCTGTTCTCGCCGGCGCAGGACTATCCGGGCTTCGCGGAAGCGATGTGGGCCGATTCACTCCCGAAGCTGCTGCAGGCAAGGCTGATCGAGAGCTTTGAGAATTACGACCTAGCGCATGCGCCGCAGCGTACGCTGGATGTCGGCCAATCCGAGTTTCAATTGCTGATCGACATCAGGCGGTTTCGTATCCTCGTCGATACCAAGCCTGCAGCGGAAATCGCATTGTCGGCGAAGCTGGTCGACAGGAACGGCAAGGTCGTCGCTTCGAAATTGTTTCAGGCCAGCGAACCGTTCGATCACATCACACCGCCCGACGCGGCCGCAGCCTTCAGCGAGTCGTTTGGCCGGATTGCGAAGGAGATGATCGGCTGGACGGTGCAGGCGCTGTGAGGGCGGCCACGTCCGGAACCGGTATTTTGAGAGCAAATATTCGAAATTGCATGGTGAGCGCGGAGGGACTCGAACCCTCGACCCCATGATTAAAAGTCACGTGCTCTACCACCTGAGCTACGCGCTCACTTGCCGCGCTGTGTAGGGGGCGCGCCCCCGCGGGTCAATAGTGCCGGGACGGCAAATCGACGCTTCGTTCCGGCGGAATTCCCGTTTCGGAATGGCAGGTTAGTCCGGCTTCTTGAAGCGGGAGAGACGAACTATCCACGGTCGTCAATTAGCTTCGCGGCGAATCTCGGAAGCGACCGGCTGGGATGGGCGGCTCACCGACGGCAAGGTGACCGGACGGAGCCCGATCAACTCGGCGGTCCGGACCACGCTGTAGCGCCAGAAGGCGAAGGAGTTGATGCGGGAGTTCTCCAGCAGCGCGATCGCGACCGCGGCCAGGAACGGCAGGCTCTGCAGCACCAGCACGCCCGCGAAGATGTAGATCTCGCGCACTTCCTTGCTGCCGTTGGTGACGACAAGCACGCCGGCGCCGATCAGCAGCAGGACGCCGATCACGGCTTCCCAGAACGCCTGGAACTCGATCGACATCCGCGACAACCCGCCCTTGGAGGTACGGGCGAAGGCGATGTGCTCGGTGATCAGGCCCTGTGCCACGGCGCGCGAAACCGTCCACTGCACGCTCATGGCGGCGATCATGGCACCGAACATCTGGCCGGCCTTGATGTTCACGCGAAGGCGATACAGCGCCAGGAAGTGGATCAGCGAGACGGCAAAGGAGGCAATGATCGGCAGCGTCAGGATCTTGTCGGGAATGGCGATGTCGGCGAATGCCACGATCGGCACCCAGATCAAATTGAGGATCGCGACCACCACGCCGAGGCTCTCGGCGCCCAGCCAGTTCAGCCAGCCGAGCGAAAATTCGCGGCGCTGATCGGGCGACAGCCGGCTGGCGCCCGGCAGAAAACGCCGCCAGTGCTTTTTGACGATCTGGAGGCCGCCATAGGCCCAGCGATGACGCTGCTTCTTGAACGCCTCATAGGTGTCGGGCAGCAGCCCTTCGCCGTAGCGCACGTTCGTGTAGTGCGTCAGCCAGCCCTGCTGCTGGATGGTGAGGCCGAGATCGGTGTCCTCGCAGATCGTGTCGCTCGACCAGCCGCCGGCCATGTCCATCGCGGCGCGGCGGATCAGACACATGGTGCCGTG
>JAQSDT010000792.1:0-5876 GCA_029946075.1 bacterium
GAGTCCGATCACGGCTCCCGCGACGGGTCGTCGCTGCGCGACTACGCGGCGCGCAGCGCGGCCGAGCACGGCATTGACCTCGCCGGCGGGCGGGTGCTGCTGCTGTGCTATCCGCGGCTGCTCGGTTACACCTTCAACCCGCTGTCGGTCTATTTCTGCTATCGCGCGAACGGCGAACTGGCGCTGCTGATCTACGAGGTCCGCAACACCTTCGGCGAAATTCACCCTTACGTGCTTCCGGTCACGCAAGACCAGGTCAGCGATGCCAGCGTGCGGCAGCAGCAGGACAAGCTGTTCTACGTCTCCCCCTTTGTCGAGATGGCGATGCGCTACCATTTCCGGGTTCAGCCGCCGGCCGGGCAGGTCAAACTGCGCATTCTGGAAACCGACCGCGAAGGCCCCCTGCTCTCCGCAACCTTCAATGGCCGTCGCCGGGCGCTCAACACGGCGGGGTTGCTGCGATCCTTTTTCGCGCTGCCGCTGGTCACCCTCAAGGTGATGGTGGCGATCCACTGGGAGGCGCTGCGGCTGTGGGCCAAGGGCGCCCGGCTGGTGCCGCGCCCGCAGGCTTCCTTCAATACGTCCTTGGCGCCCGGGAACAGCAACGATTATACTAGGCCAGCGTTATCCGCCCGCGGCAAAGAGTGAGCAAGGCCATCGGTCATGCTCATGTTTAGCCCGGGGAAGCTGCCGTTCGATGGATCGCCCATGGTCGAATTGATTTCGGTCACATCGGAAGTCGTGGACGCCAAATTTCCGGAACTGCCCCGGCTGGTACGGCTGGCGCTCGCGTTCGGCTCGAAGCTGCAGCACGGCACACTCGACGTCACCCTCGTCGACGGCCGCATGGTCAGGCTCGGCGGCAACGGCCCGGGTCCGTCCGCGGCGATGACGATCTACGAATACAGCTTTGCCTCGCGGCTGATCCGCAGCGGCGACATCGGCATCGCCGAGGCCTATCTGCGCCGCGAATGGGATACGCCGGACCTGACGCAATTCCTCTACCTGTTCTGCGTCAACCAGGACTGGATGCAGACGATGGCGATCGGCACGCCGCTGTCGCGCACCATCCAGTTCGTCCGGCACTGGCTCAATCGCAACACGCGCCGGCAAGCTCGCCGCAACATCTATGCGCATTACGACATCGGCAACGCCTTCTACTCGGCATGGCTCGATCCGAGCATGACCTATTCCTCCGCCTTGTTCGAGGACGGCACGTCGGATCTGACGGCCGCGCAAAACAACAAGTACCGCCGGCTCGCCGAAGCGATCGACCTGCGGCCCGGCCAGCGCTTGCTGGAGATCGGCTGCGGCTGGGGCGGCTTTGCCGAATACGCCGCCAGGACCTACGGCACAGAGGTCGTCGGCCTCACCATCAGCAAGGAGCAGCGCGACTTCGCGCTTGCGCGGATCCAGAAAGCCGGCCTCGGCGACAAGGTTGAGATTCGTCTCCAGGACTATCGCGACGAACGCGACGGCTACGACCGGATCGCCTCGATCGAGATGATGGAGGCGGTCGGTGAGCAGTTCTGGCCGAAATACTTTTCACAGTTGCGCGACCGCCTGCTGCCCGGAGGGCTCGCCGGCATCCAGACCATCACCATCCAGGATGATCTGTTTCAGACCTACCGGCGCGAAGTCGACTTCATCCAGCGTTACGTTTTCCCCGGCGGCATGCTGCCGTCGCCGCAGATCCTCAAATCGCTCGGCGAGAAGTTCGGTGTTCCCGTTATCCGCGAACGCATTTTCGGGCAAGATTATGCCAAGACGCTCGCGATCTGGCGAAGCAATTTCCGCGCGGCCTGGCCGAACCTGATGCCGTCGGGTTTCGACGACCGCTTCCGGCGGCTGTGGGAATACTACCTTGCTTATTGCGAGGCCGGATTCCTGTCCGGAAATATCGACGTACGTCAGGTCGTGTTCGCAAAATCGGGCTGACGGCCCTGCCGTTACGCTGGCTTGTATGCCCTTCGGCGGTCCTTTAGGGTCGCCCAATGATCAGGCAAGCAAACCGGCATTTTTGAAAACATGACCATCTACAAAGACGTCATTGAAGCGATCGGCAACACGCCGCTCATCAAGCTGAAGCACGCGTCGGAAGCCACCGGCTGCACCATTCTCGGCAAGGCCGAGTTCATGAATCCCGGCCAGTCGGTCAAGGACCGCGCCGGCAAATGGATGATCCTGGAGGCCGAGAAGCGCGGCGATCTCAAGCCGGGCGGCCTCGTAGTGGAATCGACCGCGGGCAATACCGGCATCGGTCTTGCCGTCGTCGCTGCCGCGCGCGGCTACCGCACGATCATCGTCATCCCGGAGACGCAGAGCCAGGAAAAGAAGGACATGCTGCGGCTGTGCGGCGCCGAACTGATCCAGGTGCCGGCGCTGCCCTTCAGCAATCCGAACAACTACCAGCATGTCGGCCGGCGGCTTGCGGATCAGCTTCGCAAGACCGAACCGAACGGCGTCCTGTTCGCCGACCAGTGGAACAATCTCGACAACGCCAAGGCGCATTACGAATCGACGGGCCCGGAGATTTGGCAAGATGCCGGTGGCAAGATCGACGGCTTCATCTGCTCGGTCGGTTCAGGCGGCACACTCGCCGGCATCAGCCGCTACCTGAAGGAAAAGAACAGCGCCATCACCACCGCCTGCGCCGATCCGCATGGCGCGGCGATGTTCGAACTGTTCACCAAAGGCGTCGCCAAATCGACGCCGGGCGGATCGATCTCCGAAGGCATCGGCCTTGGCCGCGTCACCGCGATCATCGAAACCGCCAAGGTGGATACGGCATTCCTTATTCCCGACGAGGAATGGGTGCCCGTGATCTACGATCTGCTCGAGCACGAGGGCCTGTGCCTCGGCGGCTCCACCGGTGTCAACGTCGCGGGCGCGATCCGGCTCGCCAAACAGCTCGGTCCCGGCAAAACCATCGTCACCATTCTCTGCGACTCCGGCGGCCGCTATCAGTCAAAGCTGTTCAATCCGGAGTTCATGCGCGGCAAGAACCTGCCGGTGCCGGCCTGGCTGGAGAAGTCCACCAAGTTCGACGTGCCGTTCGAGAAGGTGTGAGGCGGCGCGATACGCCCGCCGTCATATGTGGACGGCCCCTATTGGCAAGCACTTTTTCCGTATGGAACGACTTGGTCTGCTTCGGTCATATGTCCGGCCTGTTGGTGCGGGCTTATGACCGCTGGCCCTGATGAAATCCGATTGCCTTGGTCCCTATCATTGCGGCGAGCTTGAAGCTCGTGACGGTGGCGGGGTGTCCCTGGCTTTCGGCGGTGACCGTATCGTTCATCACGTCTTTCGTGCTTACCAAACTTGAACCGGCAAACTCCCCTTGAATGCGATCTGGGACGGCGGGATGCGCTCAAGCTTTGACATACGTATCGCTGCGAAAGCCCTCACCTGTGGTCATTACCGCCCAACAGATCCTTGCCAGCTTGTTGGCCAGAGCCACGGCTACCAGCCGCTCGGGCTTCCTGGCCCGTAGTGCATTGATCCAGTCGGCGAGCGCACCTGTGCGCTTGCCTGCGACACGCAACACCGAAGTAGCGCCGGTGACGAGCATTTTGCGGATGTAGCGGTTGCCCTGTTTGGTGATGGCACCGAGCTTCTCCTTGCCGCCGCTCGAATTTTGTCTGGGCGTCAGACCGAGCCATGCCGCGAAGTCGCGCCCGGACCTGAACACTCCGGGATTGGGAACGCTGGCTGCGACTACCGACGCGATTAGCGTCCCGACGCCGGGAATCTCATCGAGCAAGCGGCTGGTCGGATTTTGCCCGTGCGCCCCGGCGATCTGCTCGTTCACGGTCCCGATCGACAGATCGAGCCCTTCCAGATGTTGAGCCATGCAGCTCACCGCAGCCCCGGCAATGGGCGGAAGCGTGGCATCCGCCTTTGCCAGCGCCAGCAGTTCATCGACGCGGCCTATGCCTCTGGCGGCAACGATACCGAACTCGGCGAGGTGGCCGCGCAGGGCGTTGACCGCCATCGTTCGCTGCTTGACCAGCAGTTCGCGGGTCTTGTGCAGCATCAGAACGGCTTGCTGGTCGGCACTCTTGATCGGTACGAAGCGCATATTTGGTCGCGCCATCGCCTCGCAGATCGCCGCCGCATCGACCGCGTCATTCTTGCCTCGCTTGACGTAGGGCTTGATGTAGGCCGGCGGTATCAGAACCACCTCGTGCCCCATCGCGGTGAGCTGGCGAGCCCAATAATGCGCCGAACCGCACGCCTCCATGCCGACACGGCAGGGCTCGATCTGCGAACAGACCTCAAGCATCCTGGAACGCTTGACCTTGCGCGAAATCGATTCGCCGCCTTCGCTCTCAAGTCCGTGAACCTGAAAATAGTTCTTGCCCAGATCAATCGCTGTTCTGATAAACTTCGCCATGGACGGCCTCTCCCTTTGTGGCGCTTCGGCGGCCACGTTTTGGCACTTGATGCCGTGCGGGTGGGGCCGTCCACAACATCATTGCGAGCGCATTGCGAGCGCAGCGAAGCAATCCATATCACGGCATAACGGAAAGCTGGATTGCTTCGTCGCTTAGCTCCTCGCAATGACGGAGGAGGCACCGCGGGCCTCTTCAATGCCGCAAGATCTGGCTCAGGAACAACTTCGTCCGCGAATGCTGCGGATTGGCGAAGAAGTTTTCCGGCGTATTCGATTCGATCACCTGCCCCGCATCCATGAACACGACGCGGTTGGCGACTTCCCGGGCAAATCCCATTTCGTGAGTGACGACCAGCATGGTCATGCCCTCGTTGGCGAGGTCGACCATGGTGTCCAGCACTTCCTTGACCATTTCCGGATCGAGCGCCGAGGTCGGCTCGTCGAACAGCATCACCTTCGGATTCATCGTCAGCGCGCGGGCGATCGCGACGCGCTGCTGCTGACCGCCTGACATCTGGCCGGGATATTTGTTGGCCTGGTGCGGGATCTTGACCCGCTCGAGGAACTTCATTGCAGTCGCCTCGGCGTCCTTTTTCGGGATGTTGCGCACCCAGATCGGCGCCAGCGTACAGTTCTCCAGCACGGTCAGATGCGGAAACAGGTTGAAGCTCTGGAACACCATGCCGACTTCGCGGCGGACCTCGTCGACGCGGCGCAGGTTCGGGCCGAGCTCGATGCCCTCGACGACGATGTTGCCTTCCTGAAACTCCTCCAGCGCATTGATGCAGCGGATCAGCGTCGACTTGCCGGATCCCGACGGACCGCAGATCACGATGCGCTCACCCTTGGAAACGTTGAGGTTGATGTCGCGCAGGACGTGAAACTCGCCGTACCATTTGTTGAGACCCTGGATGTCGACGATCGAGTCGGTGCTCATGCTGATATACTCAGTTGCGGCGATGCGCGTTCAGCCTGTTCTCGACGAACAGCGCGTAACGCGACATGCCAAAACAGAAGATGAAATAGATGATGCCGGTGAAGGCAAAGCCGGTGAACAGCGTGGTCGGCGTCGCCCAGTTCGGATCCGAGAAAGCCGCGCGCAGCGTTCCCAGGAGGTCGAACAGCGCGACGATCGACACCAGCGAAGTGTCCTTGAACAGGCTGATGAAGCTGTTGACGAGGTTGGGGATGACGTGGCGCAGCGCCTGCGGCATCACCACCAGCGCGGTGGTCTTGCCCCAGGAAAGGCCGAGCGCGCTCGCCGCCTCGCCCTGCCCGCGCGGAATCGCCTGCAGGCCGCCTCTGATATTTTCGGCCTGGTAGGCGCCGGTGAACAGCGCAATGCCGATCAGGGCGCGCATCAGCCCGTCGATGGTGAAGCCGGTCGGCACGAACAGCGGCAGCATGTAGGTCGCAAAGAACAGCACCGTGATCAGGGGAACGCCGCGCCAGAACTCGATGAAGGAGATCGAGAATATCC
>JAQSDT010000792.1:5886-10109 GCA_029946075.1 bacterium
AATCGACGAGCGCCGCCCGAGCGCCAGCGCAATACCGACCGGCATCGACGCGACGATACCGACCAGCGACACGACCAGTGTCACCAGCAGGCCGCCCCAGAGCCGCGTGCCGACAACCGGCAGCCCGCCGCGGTCGAGCCCGAGCAGCACGATCATGACGGCGATGCCAGCGAAGATCGAAAGGCAGGTGATCAGCGGACGCAAGCCCGAACGCAGCCCGCCAGTCAGCCAGTACAACAAGCCGCAGGCGATCAGCATCGTCGCCACGAGGTCGGCCCAGACCGGACGATTGAGCGTCTGGATCAGGTCGCGCAGCCATGTCAGCGGGAACAACACCCAGCCGATCACCGTGCTGATCAGCAACAGCAGCTTGCCGAGCAGCCACAGCAGCGGACCGATCACGGCCGTCGCCTCGCCCGCCGCCGCAAGCTTCCTGCCGCCGTCAGCGATGCTGTCGTTGAATCCTGACAGAAGCCCGGCGGTCCAACTCACGCCGAGCCCCCCCAGCCCGCCGCCGGAGAGCAGGAAGAAAGCCACGACGGGCAGGCCGATAAAGAACAGGATCGCGTTGGGGGCCTTGGCCGGCAGCCGCGGGATAAGCAGCGGCACCAGCAGGATTGCGGCGAGGAAGAACGTCAGGTTGACGCGCCAGCGTTCGGCTTCCGGATAGAAGCCGTAGATGAACTGCGAGAATTTGGCCTGAATGAACGGCCAGCAGGCGCCGACCACTTCGCCCGGGCTTTTGGCAAGGCACGCCGTGCGATCGTTGCCGGTCCACACCGCGTCGATCAGCACGAATTTCAGCGCCGGGACCACGGTGAACCACAGCAATAGAATGCAGACGATCGTGATCAGGATGTTGGTCGGCGAATTGAACAGCCGCGTGCGCAGGAAACCGACGAAGCCGGTGGTCTTTACCGGCGCGGGCCGCTCCGGCACGAGTTCTTCGCGGACGAAAACGGATGGGTTTGTTTCGCTCATCCGCCCATGCTCCGGCTGATCCGCCACCCGTAGAAGCTCATGATCGCGCTGGTCACCAGCGAGATCAACAGATAGACGCCCATGGTGATGCCGATGATCTCGATCGCCTGCCCGGTCTGGCTCAGCGTCGTACCGGCGAACACCGAAACGAGGTCGGGATAGCCGATCGCGACCGCCAGCGAGGAGTTCTTGGTCAGATTGAGATACTGGTTGGTGAGCGGCGGCAAGATCACGCGCATCGCTTGCGGGATCACCACCAGCCGCAGCACCGAGCCGCGCTGCAGCCCGAGCGAGGAGCCGGCTTCCATCTGCCCCTTGTGCACCGAGACGATACCGGCGCGCACGATCTCGGCGATGAAGGCGCCGGTATAAGTCGACAGCGCCAGCGTCAGCGCGACGAATTCGGGAATGACGCGCGAGCCGCCGGCGAAATTGAAGCCCTTGAGCGCGGGCACTTCGAACGTCACCGGCGCGCCGAAGATCAACACGCTCAGCAACGGCAGGCCGACGATCATGCCGAGCGCATACGGCCAGACCTTGATCACCCGGCCGCTCTGGAACAGTTGCTGGCGCGAATAGCGCGACAGCGCAATCGCGGCCACGACCGCCACCAGCAGCGCGATGACGAACGCCTCGAAACCGGGATTGCCGATCGGCCTTGGAACCACCAGGCCGCGGTTGCTGACAAAAATGCTGTCGAAGATCGAGATGCTCTGCCGCGGGTTCGGCAACGCCGCGAGCACGGCCAGATACCAGAACAGGATCTGAAACAGCAGCGGCAGGTTGCGGATCAGTTCGACATAGCCGCCGGAAATCTTCGACAGCAGCCAGTTCGGCGACAGCCGCCCGAGCGCCACGATGAAGCCGATGATGGTCGCGAAGAAGATGCCGATCACCGAGACCAGCAGCGTGTTGAGCAGGCCGACCACGAACACGCGATAGAAGCTGTCGGACCCCGAATAGGAGATCAGGCTCTGGCTGACGTCGAACCCGGCATTATTGACGAGAAACCCAAAGCCCGCGGTAATCCGCTGCGCCTGCAGGTTGGCGCGGGCATTGGCGACGATTTCGTAGGCGATCCAGGCCAGCGCCGCAACGAACAGCAGCTGGACGACGAAGCCGCTCCAGCCTGCGCTGCCCCCGAGCAACCGCTGCAGTTTGGCGACAAACTGTGCCGGCGGTCGTCGGGGTTCGATGGCCATTGCCGCTGCCCTTGACGGGTCGATCAGCGCATCGGCGGTGCGTACTGGATACCGCCCTTGCTCCAGAGCGCGTTGATGCCGCGGGCAATGCCGAGCTTGGAGCCGGCGCCGACGTTGCGATCGAAGGACTCGCCGTAATTGCCGACCGCCTTCACGATCCGCGAGACCCAGTCCTTGGTCAGTCCGAGCTGTTCGCCGAGATTGCCGTCGGTGCCGAACACCCGCTTCAGCTCGGGCTTGTCGGATTTCGCCATTTCGTCGACGTTCTTCTGGGTAATGCCGAGCTCTTCGGCCGTGATCATCGCGTAGAGCGACCATTTCACGACGTCGAGCCACTGGTCGTCGCCATGGCGCACCATCGGGCCGAGCGGCTCCTTCGAGATCACTTCCGGCAGCACCGCATGGTCGGCGGGGTTTGCGAGCTTCAGACGGTCGGCATAGAGGCCCGAGACATCGGTCGTGAAGACGTCGCAGCGGCCGGATTCATAGGCCTTGACCGCTTCGTCATTGGTGCCGAACGCGATCACCTCGTACTTCATGTTGTTGCCCTTGAAGTAGTCGGCGAGGTTCTGCTCCGTCGTGGTGCCCTGCTGCACGCAGACCGACGCGCTGTTCAGTTCGAGCGCCGAATTCACCTTCAGCGACTTCTTCACCATGAAGCCCTGGCCGTCGTAATAGGTGACGCCGGTGAAGTTGGCGCCGAGCGAGGTGTCGCGCGACAGCGTCCAGGTGGTGTTGCGCGACAGCACGTCGATTTCGCCGGACTGCAGCGCGGTGAAACGGTCCTTCGCCGACAGCGGCACGAACTTGATCTTGGTGGCGTCGTTGAAGATCGCCGCCGAGATCGCCCGGCAGATATCGACGTCGAGCCCGGTCCAGTTGCCCTTGTCATCGGGCGACGAGAATCCCGGAAGACCCTGGCTGACGCCGCAGGACAACATGCCACGGTCCTTGACCGTTTTGAGGGTCTGCGCCGAGGCGGCCTGGGCGGAGAGACCGGCGGCAACGGCAAGGGTAACAACCAGAGATACGCGTTTCATGGGCAAGGCCTTTCAAGGGGGCGTCCGGGAACGTCTACAGATTAGGCAGCGCTTGACGTTTTCGAGCCAACCCCATGATCCCTCGCTGAAAAGCGTCATCCTGCGCCCTTGCAATTGTCATGCAAATTCGGTCAGGCAATGGATCGATGGTCGCGGCAGGCCCCTCAACGTGCGGCGACTTGATAGTTGGACTGCATCACAGAACGACTGGCGTTCCGGGTCAAGGGGTTGACGGGCATCTTCTGTGTTCTTTGATGAACCGATCGGGCCCGCGCCACCGTTCCATCGCTGTTTCACGATCAGGTTGTGGCTGCGGCAAAACGTCTGGGCCGACGGCGACCGCCAGAAATTTCGCGGCTCGCCCGACGTCGGCTCCGGCGGTTGTTCGTCGTCAACAGATCGCCGCGAGCTGCCGCGTCTGAATGCCGGGACGGTCGCCGCTGCGCACAACCTCTGGATTTTTGCGGGCGGGCCGCGCAATCGATAACCAGCCGTTCACCATGACGGCGAATCCATCGCTCCGATCGCTCAAATCATTCATCCCTCAAGTCCCCTTATACCTTTGGCACCTAGTCATGCCTGAGGGGAAGACCGACTTGCCGCACACCTGGGGGTGGGTTGACGGCGCAAGAGTAGATCGTACCGCGTATGAACATCGCACGTATCTTTGTCCTGCTTATCGCGTTGAGCGCCGGCGGCGTCGCCGCCTATCTCGCCCGTGGCACGGAAAGCAAACCGCAGCTGCAGGCCGAGCCGGTGGCGCAACTTCCAACGGTCGAAATCCTGGTCGCAAAATCCGACCTCGGATTAGGCCAGATCGTCAAGCAGGAGGACCTGCTCTGGCAGACCTGGCCGGCTTCGGCCGCCGGCGGCAATCTGATCACCCGCGCCGGCAAGGCCGGCGCCATCCAGGACATCGCCGGTTCGATCGTCCGCGCACCGTTCATCGCGGGCGAACCGATCCGCGAACAGAAGCTGGTCAAGGCCAACGGCTCCGGCT
>JAQSDT010000793.1 GCA_029946075.1 bacterium
TTGTCAGGCCATCATCCCCCCCACATGATTGATGACGCCGGTGGGGCCCCCCGGGGAGCCGGCATCTGTCCCGCGTTCAGATTGGGACTTCTGGGGAGTATGAGTCGATGAAGTCACGTGAAACGCTGATCCGCCTGAAGAAATTTCAGGTCGATGAAAAGCGCCGAAGGGTCACCCAGATCGAAGGCATGATCGCCGATTTCCAGCGCATGTCGGTCGACCTCGAGCGCGAAATCCAGACCGAGCAGGACCGGGCCGGGATCAACGACCCCTCGCATTTCGCCTATCCGACCTACGCCAAGGCCGCGATCCAGCGCCGCGAAAACCTGACCCGTTCGGCCGACGAATTGCGCATCCAGCTCGAAGACGCCAAGAGCCTGTTGAGCGAAGCGTTCGAGGAACTCAAGAAGGTCGAATTGCTCGACGAGCGCGACCAGGCCCGCGAGCGCGCCGAGGAGAGCGCGCGGGAACAGGCCGACATGGACAGCATCGGCCTGATGCGCGCCCGCATCGGCGCCATCGCCTGATCCCTTCCTGCGGAGCTGCTGAAACCGACCGACCCGGGCTGTAAGGCCCGGGTTTTTCTTTGCTATTGTCCCCCGGGCCCGCGACTTGGTGGCCGGTTTGCCAAAAGATATGCTACGAAGCTTCTCGATTGCTCCCCGGCGTAAAAACGCGATGGGGGATCGCGATTTTGGGGGACGCGCGAATGCTGACGCCAGCAGAGCTGGTCTGGCTGATTGCCGCTGTGGCGAAGGGGGATGAGGCTGCCTTTGAGCGCCTCTACGCCGCCACGCGCGCGAAACTCTTCGGCGTGGTGCTCCGTATATTGAGGCGACAGGATCTCGCCGAGGAGGTCATCCAGGAGGCTTACGTCAAGATCTGGAACAGCGCCGGACAGTTCAATCCTGCGCTTGCTTCGCCGATCACCTGGATGGCGTCGATCGCGCGTAACCGGGCGATCGATGTGGTTCGCAAAAAGAGCGAAACCTCGATCGAGGAGGAGCCGTCCGCCATGGAAGTGGCGGCCGATTCCCCCGATCCGCTGGCGCGGCGCGAGATGACGGAAGAGTTGAAGCGTTTGCTCGAGTGCGTTGGTCGTCTCGAGCCGGATCGGCAGAAGCTGGTGTTGCTGGCCTATTACAACGGCTGGAGCCGCGAGCAACTCGCCGTCAAGTTCGAGACGCCGGTGAATACGGTGAAGACGTGGCTGCGCCGCAGCATGATGGACATAAGGGAGTGTCTCGGACTCGGGTCTGGATCTTGAATGATGGCCTATAGCGAAGACCATATCGCACTCGCGGCGGAATACGCGCTCGGTACCCTGGATGCCGACGAACGCGCGCAGGTCGAGACCATGATGGCCGTCGATACGGAATTCACCGCTATCGTCCACGCCTGGGAATACCGGCTTGGCGTGCTGAACCAGATGGTCGGCTCGGTCGAGCCGCGGCCGATCGTGTGGGAGAACATCAAGGCCGCCATCGGCCATTCCGGCGCGCAGGCGCCGCTGCTGCTGCCCGACGCGCCGCTGCTGCCTCCTCCGCCCGAAGCGGTCGCCGAGCCCGTGATTGCGGCGCCCTCGATGATACCGGCGCCGGTCGCCGATCATTCCAACGTGATCCAGCTGGAAGGCCGCGCGAAGCGCTGGCGCAATCTGGCGTCGGCGGCGACCGCGATGGCGGCCGCCCTGATCGCGATGCTCGCGGTGCAGGTCTATCAGCCTGATTTGCTGCCGAACGGCCTGCGTCCGAAGCCGCGTGTTCAAATCGTCGAGGTGAAGACCCCGGCGCCGCCGGTCGTTGCGTCGGCGCAATATGTCGCGCTGCTGCAGCGCGATGGCGGCTCGCCCGCCTTCATCCTGACGGTCGATGCCGCGACCAGGAACTTTACCGTGCGCAAGGTGGCCGCCGCCGCAGAGCCCGGCAAGAGTTTTGAACTCTGGTTGATCAACGAGCGGCTGCCGCAGCCGCGCTCGCTCGGGGTGATCGGCGGCAGCGACTTCACGGCGCGCCCGGTGCTGGCCGACTACGACGCCGGCGTCATCAATGCGGCGACCTACGCCGTCACCGTCGAGCAGGCCGGCGGCTCGCCGACCGGCAAGCCGACCTCGGCGCCGGTCTATGTCGGCAAGCTGATCGAGACGGTGCCCCCCGGCGCTCCGCGCTGACGATCCCCTAACCTGACGATTTCTTGCCCCACAAAAAGAAAACGCCCGTGGGGAGCGGGCGTGTTCATTAGTCAACTTGGGGGTAGTTGGGGTCTTGATTATCCACGAGGCGACTTTGGGGGGCTGTAAAGAGCCGCGTGAATTGGTGAATTCCTCTGTTAGCGAACGACCGAATTGCCGGAACTGGTGACGACCACCGGTTTGCCGGCCTTCATCACGCGATTGCTTGCGGTCTGGGTGAGACCTTCATCCGAATTGGTGTGTGCGGAGATGCCGAAGCCGGCGACCAGGATACCCGCAACGAGGGCGACGACCACGATCTTGAGGTGGGTCGTCCGATCTGCGCTGTAAATCGAGTGGTTCATGGAAGTCTCCTGCCGCCTTCCGCCCTGCAAATTCGTCGGTGTGATTTGCAGACCGGTTCAACGTCTCGCATCAGGAAACGTAGGATTCCGTGGTTTCGTTCCCAAGATGCGATCACAAGGCAGTGAAAAGACTTGAAGGACCGCGATTGAGCGATCACGGATTGAGGTCAATTATCAGTTAAAATTGAGTAATATCAATTGGATAGATAAAAAACCCGAGCCCTCGCGTCGATCACGCAGGATCAGGCATTTTTAACAAAGCATTTGCCTGTGGCGGAAAAGCTTCGTCGCGCCTTGGTGATTTGCCGCGCTTCCAGAGCGTTTTCGAGCGAAGTGGAAACCGGTTCGCGTGAAGAAAACGCGTCAAAACAAGAATCTGGAGCCCGGTTCTGATTCAATCAGAACCGGAAATGCTCTAGACGCTGCCGACCGTCTTCAGCCGGGCGCGCGGATGGATTTCCGCCTGCGACATCACCGTGGTCTGCGAGCGGAACCGCTCGACCAGCGAGCGCACGAACGGACGGATCGCGGCCGAGGTGACCAGCACCGGCGCTTCGCCTTCGCGGGCAGCCTGTTCGAAGGCGTTGCGGACGCCGGTCATGAACTCCGACAGCTTTGAGGGCTGCATCGCCAGATGGCGCTCCTCGCCGGTGCCGACGATCGATTCCGCGAACGCCTGCTCCCAGCGCGCCGAGAGCGCGATCAGCGGCAGATAGCCGAGGTGAGAGGTGTTCTGGGCACAGATCTGGCGACCGAGCCGGGCGCGGACGTGCTCGACCATGGTGGCGGGGTTGCGCGAGAAGGCCAGCGCATCGGCAATGCCTTCGAGGATGGTGGAGAGGTCGCGGATCGAGATCCGCTCGGCCAGCAGCAGCTGCAGCACGCGCTGGATGCCGGAGACCGTGACCTGGCTCGGCACGATGTCCTTGACCAGTTCGCCCTGTTCCTTCGGCAGGTCCTTCAGCAGCTTCTGCACCTCGCCGTAGGACAACAGATCGCTCATGTTGCTCTTGAGCAATTCGGTCAGATGCGTCGACAGCACGGTGGCGGCGTCGACCACGGTGTAGCCCTTCAGCGAAGCTTCTTCCTTCAGCGCGGCGTCGACCCAGGTCGCGGGCAGGCCGAAGGTCGGCTCGATGGTGTGGATGCCGGGCACGCCGACCTGGTTGCCGGCGGGGTCCATGACCATGAACTGGTTCGGCCATATCTTGCCGGTGCCGGCGTCCACTTCCTTGATCTTGATGATGTACGTGTTGGCCTCGAGCTGGACGTTATCGAGGATGCGCACGGCCGGCATCACGAAGCCCATTTCGATCGCGAGCGAGCGGCGCAGCGCCTTGATCTGTTCGGTGAGGCGGTCGGTGCCGTCGGGGCCGTTGACCAGCGGCAGCAGCGCGTAGCCGAGCTCGATCTTGAGGTCGTCGATCTTGAGCGCGGTGGAGATCGGTTCCTCCGCCGCGGCGGTGGCGGCAGCCTCGGCCAATGCGGGTGCCGCGGCTGCGGCGGCCTCCGCCGCCTTGACGTTGCCGTTGCGGGTCTTCGCCTTCCAGGCCAGCACGGCGGCACCGCCGCCGAGCGCCAGAAACGGGAGCATCGGAATGCCCGGCAGCGCGGCCAGCACCAGCATCACGCCGGCCGACATGCCGAGCGCCTGCGGGTAACCCGAGAGCTGCTTCATCATCGCCTTGTCGGCCGAGCCGGTGATGCCGGCCTTCGACACCAGCAGGCCCGCGGCGGTCGAGACGATCAGCGCCGGCACCTGGGTAACCAGGCCGTCGCCGACAGTCAGGATGGTGTAGGTGCGGGCGGCGTCGCCGAAGCTCATGCCTTGCTGGGCGACGCCGATGATGATGCCGCCGACGACGTTGATGAACACGATCAAGAGGCCGGCGACGGCGTCGCCGCGCACGAACTTCGAGGCACCGTCCATGGCGCCGAAGAAGCCGCTTTCGTCCTCCAGTTCCTTGCGGCGCTTTTTGGCGGTCGCCTCGTCGATCAGGCCGGCGGAGAGATCGGCGTCGATCGCCATCTGCTTGCCGGGCATCGAGTCCAGTTGAAAGCGCGCCGCGACTTCGGCGATACGGCCCGAACCCTTGGTGATGACGACGAAGTTCACGATGACGAGGATCGCGAACACGATAATGCCGATGACGAAATTGCCCGACATCACGAAATTGCCGAAGGCCTCGATGACGTGGCCGGCGGCGGCCGTGCCCTCGTGGCCGTGGCTGAGGATCAGCCGCGTCGAGGCCATGTTCAGCGACAGCCGCAGCATGGTCGAGATCAGCAGCACGGTCGGAAAGGCCGAGAATTCGAGCGGTGCCTGGATGAACAGCGAGGTCATCAGGATCAGGATCGAGACCGTGATCGAGATCGCCAGGAACAGGTCGAGCACGATGGCGGGCAGCGGCAGGATCAGCACCACCAGGATGGTGAGCACGCCGAACGCCAGCGCCAGATCGCCGCGCCTGAGAATGTCGCCGATTTCGGAAAGGGTCGGAAACCCTCCGCTTGCCTTCAGGCCCTGACCCGCCGTGACGTCGACCATGGTAGCCGCTTCCCCCCGCGATTGACGCCCGCGGGCGCCAAACGTCTGCGCGGCGGCCGAAGGGCCACCGGTCCGAAAGTGAGGCACCGCACTGGCGTCCACGGGGTTCCTCCCGTTCTACGCGGCTGACGACACTCGACTTCACTCGGCAATTATTGCCGGGTGCATGGTTAGCAAAGGGTTAACGGGGGTGGTTTGGGGCGGGAATTCGGGGGGCCGAGGGCCCAGGGCAGCGCCTGCCGTCATTGCCGGCGACAAGCGCGGAGCGGTTGTGCGGGGGAACGGGGCGGCGAAGCAATCCACATTTGGGCCGGCGGGATAAGAACCGGGTCGCGCCGCTGGTAATGATCGCCCAAATCGTCAAAGGATCGCTTCGATTCCCTTGCGTCGAATAACATCCAGCAAAACCAGCGCAGCGCCGGTCGGATGTTTGACCCCGCGCTCAAGCTGCGAAACGTATCCCACCGTCAGGTTGAGATAGCGCGCAAAAACGGCCTGGCTCAAATTGGATTGCTTGCGGATAGCTGCGATCTGCCGCCCGGAAAGCCGTGCCTTCGTGGCAGGTGGAATATCGGCCTTGTGCCGCATGGTTATCTTCTCATGCTCTGCTTTTGTCAGCAGGCCACTGGCGCGCATGTCCTGCGCGGTCTCCAGCAATTCCAGGGTAAGCCGACTGGCTTTTGGTTTAGCGCTTTTTGGCTTCTTTGCCATCTCGCACCTCAATCAATGTTCTATCTTCGAGTGCTCTTGCGATCTTGTCGCTGTCGGCGTTCAGAAACGATCCTGCAATCTGCCGCAAGGTGATCAACTCGGTATCGCCGATGTTTTCGCGCTCGCTCTTGGCAAAGCCGAACAGGAAAACGGATCGATGAGATCCGAATCCGAGAAGCAGGCGAAAACCACCTCGCTTGCCTTCTCCTGGCCGCGCAACGCGCTGCTTGATGATTTGCCCGCCCAGATCGGCATCTATCAGACCTCGCTGCGCTCGTTCGACAGCCAAGATCAAACTCGAATCCGGGATGTCGTTCTGGCGGGTGAACCTTGCAAGCGTCTTGGTCTTGAAGATGCGCATGAATTTTTCTATCGTTCTATGAACTATAGTCCAGAGACTTGGATTACAAGAAAAATCTCCCGAAAATCAAACCTCGACCGGCATTGGTAACCGTTCCGGCTCGGGCCCTACCGCGCCGCGTATTTCGGCGCCGGTGAGAACCGCTGCTGGTACGACGTCGGCGCCACGCCGGTTCGTCGCTTGAAATGATGCCGCATGGTCTGCAGCGAGCCGAAGCCGCAGGCTGCCGCGATCTCTTCCAGCGACGCGCGTCCGCCTTTTTCCAGATGTTCCTGGGCCAAACGCACGCGCTCGGCGACAAGCCACTCGCCGGGCGGTGAGCCGGTGGCTTCCTGAAACCGCCGCTGGAAGGTGCGCGGGCTCATGCCGGCGCGCCGGGCGAGATCGTCGATCGAATGCGGACGGTTCAGATGCGATCGCAGCCAGTCGATCAGCGAGCCGAAGCGGGAGTTTTCGCGTTCCTTCAGCACCGGGCGCTGGATGAACTGGACCTGGCCGCCCTCGCGATGCGGCGGCACCACCAGCCGTCGTGCGACGGAGTTCGCCGCCTGCGCGCCGTATTCCTTCCGCACCACATGCAGGCACAGATCGATCCCGGCGGCGCTGCCGGCCGCCGTCAGCACGTCGCCTTCGTCGACATAGAGCTTGTCCGGCTCCATCCGGATCAGCGGATAGCGCGTCGTGATCGAGGCGGTGTAGCGCCAATGCGTCGTCGCCCGCCGGTTGGCCAGCAGGCCTGCCGCCGCGAGCACGGCGATGCCGGAGCAGAGCGACATGATCCGCGCGCCGCGCTTGTGGGCACGCACGAGTTCGCCGATCAGTTCGGCCGGCACCGGCGCTTCGATGCCGCGCCAGCCGGGGATCACGATGAGATCGGCCTTGCGCAGCACGGCCAGTCCCGTCGTCGCGTTGACCAGCAATCCGCCGGCCGCGCGCAGCGGGCCCTTCTCGATGCCGCAAACGGAATAGCGGTACCAGTTCCTGCCCATTTCGGGGCGCGCAAGGCCGAACACTTCGGACGCGATGCCGAATTCGAACGTGCACAGGCCGTCATAGGCGAGAACGGCAACGAGCGGGCCTGATGTGGCGGGGCGAGCGGTTGGCATGATGTTGATGATCATGCCGATTATGCCTGAGTGCTGCAAGCCGCCGTGTGTCGCCCGACGTCTGTCGCGATTGGCAGGATCTTGCTGCCCAATGTCATTCCTGCCGATTGTGAAATGCCGCCAATCCGGCAAATTTTCACGCAGCAACACCAACGCCGGAGCCGCCCCATGAGCCTCGTTTCTGAAATTCCCTGCGCCTCGCCGCAAGACATCGCCAGGCGCTACTCGGAGCGCCTCGTCTACGAGACCGATTGCTGGGACGTCCACGATGCGATGCTGCATGACAAGCAGGATTTCGTGTTGCTCGACGTTCGCGGGCCGAAACTCTACGAGGCCGACCACGTGCCGGGCGCGATCAACCTGCCGCACGGCAAGATGACGTCGACGAAAATGCAGGAATGGCCGGAGGACACGCTGTTCGTCGTCTACTGCGCCGGCCCGCACTGCAACGGCACCGATCGCGCCGCGGTTCGTCTCGGCAAGCTCGGCCGCAAGGTCAAGGTGATGATCGGCGGAATGACCGGCTGGTCGGACGAAGGCTTTACGTATGCGCAAGGGCCGCAGCCAGGCGAGGTCACCGGGTAGTTCGCCTCTCGTCGTTCGTCGCGGCTTCGCAGGAAGGGTATCGCTGCGCTCCACCCATCCTGCGGGTCTGCTTCGCTCGACGTGCAAGCGCAATCGTGCTGCGCGCCCGCGACAAAACAACCCGACGGGCAAATCACCAATAGTCTGTCCATCCCCGCACGCAAAAATATTGCGCTTAACCCGTCGGGCAAATCAGAAGTACAACTCCGCCCGTCTCACCCGTTACGAGGGGCGGATCGCGATCGTCACGAAACGCGCGGTGAGATGCGGTGGACGCGAGGCCACGTTGACGAGTGTGGCTTTTGGCGTACGGCGAAGTCGTGTGGTCCCGATGTCGCGGTGCTGGCATCAAGTTCCCTGAGAAGCGAAGCTTCTCGTAGAACGACGGAGGCAAAAGAGCCGTTCTCCGGGGAGAGCACGAAGTAAGCCGTAAAACCATTGCGCAGGGAAGGCCGGATGCTCTCCGCTGAACCTGTATGCTTGCGTGCAGCATACCCCAAGTCTCCCATTCGCATGCGAGACCTCGGGTGCAGCGCGCACCCGGTCTTCCCTGCGCCCTCGGAATTTCAGGGGGCCAACGAAATGCAAAGCTCGGGCGAAGTGCACCGCGAGAATACGAAGCTGTATCATCCGTCATTGCGAGGAGCGAAGCGACGAAGCAATCCACCTGTCCCCGAGCCGAGACATGGATTGCTTCGCTCCGCTCGCAATGACGGGAAGAGGTCGCTGCGTGCTGGATCCCCCACGTGCACGTGGGATGACGGCGATGACGTCTCCCGGCGCGTCCCCCCACAACTGCATGCCCAATATCGCGGCAATGTGGCTTGACGTTGGGCGATTTGTTCTCGAAGTTGCGCGCGCCGTGGTAATTTCTTCTGACCTCTCCCGAGATTCCAACCTGTTCGTTCCCGACTCGCGCCGGGCGTGGGCGCGGCTTGCCGTGGCCGTGCTGATCGGTTCGCTCGGCAGCGTCGGCATGTGGTCGGTCGTGGTGGCGCTGCCGGTGGTGCAGGCCGATTTCGGCGCGACGCGCGGCACGGCCTCGCTCGCCTTCACGCTCGTCATGCTGGGGTTCGGCTCCGGCGGTGTGCTGACCGGCAGGATCACCGATCGCTACGGCATCGTGATCGCGATCGGGCTCGGCATCGGCATTCTCGGGCTCGGCTACATCGGCGCCGGCATGTCGACGTCGATCTGGCAATACATTCTGGTGCATTTCCTGATCGGGCTGTCGTCCTCGGCCACCTTTGGGCCGCTGATGGCGGAGGCGTCGCACTGGTTTGACCGTTACCGAGGCCTCGCGGTCGCCATCGCGGCCAGCGGTAACTACATCGGCGGCACGATCTGGCCGCCGCTGGTGAACTACGGCATCGAGCAGATCGGCTGGCGCAACACCCATATCGCCGTCGGCATCTTCACCGCCGTCGCGATGACACTGGCGCTGATCGCGCTGCGGATGCTGATGGGCGCGGGGACGCAGCGCGATCATGTCAACGCGCCGCCGCCGAAGGTCGATTTGCGGATATCCACCAATGCGCTGACGACGATTCTCTCGCTCGCCGCCATCGCCTGCTGCGTGGCGATGTCGATGCCGCAGGTGCATATCGTCGCCTATTGCGGCGACCTCGGCTACGGCGTGGCGCGCGGCGCCGAGATGCTGTCGCTGATGCTGGGTTTTGGCATCATCAGCCGGATCGGCTCGGGCTTCCTCGCCGACAAGATCGGCGGCATCCGCACGCTCCTGATCGGCTCGTTCGCGCAAGGCTCCGCGCTGCTGTTCTATCTGTTCTTCGACAGCCTGACCTCGCTCTACGTCATCTCCGCGATGTTCGGCCTGTTCCAGGGCGGTATCGTGCCGAGCTACGCCATCATCGTCCGCGAATCGATGCCGGCGCGCGAGGCCGCGACCCGGGTCGGCATCGTGATCATGGCCTCGGTGTTCGGGATGTCCGGCGGCGGCTGGATTTCCGGCGTGATCTTCGACGCCACCGGCTCCTACGCCGCGGCGTTCCTCAACGGCGTCGTCTGGAACGCGGTCAACATCGTCATCGTGATGGCGCTGCTGCTGCGGGCGCGGTCGCGCTCGCGGCTGGCGATGGCGTGACGCCGACTACCCCTTCTCGACTTCGCCGCCGGCATCGAGCCAGCCCTTGAAGCCGCCGAGGTTGCGGACGTTTTCGTAGCCCAT
>JAQSDT010000794.1 GCA_029946075.1 bacterium
GGTCACGAGATCATCGTCGGCGAAGCGCGCTACGCCTTTGACAGCGAGACGTCGTCGATCGAGTTCGGCATCTCGATCGACGATCGCTGGCAGGGCCACGGCATCGGCAAGGCCCTCATGAGGAATCTGGAATGCCGCGCGGCTTCGTTCGGCGCGGAGGCGATCTTCGGCGACACGCTGCGCTCCAACGAGGCGATGATCGCGCTCGCCCGCACGGCCGGTTACGTCTTCACCAATACGCCTGGCGACTGGAAGCTGGTTCGCTTCCGGAAGCAGATCGATGTCAAACCGTGGGAAATCCCATGTGCCAGTTGGCGGCTTGCTGCCACCTCCCGAGGCACTCTCTCCTCGCTTGCGGTTTGACAAGACTGAGCCCGGTTCTGGCCCTCACCAGAACCGGGCGATTTTTCGCCGCTGCACTCCCGATTGAAAATGTCACCTTCAGGAACGACATCATCTCGCGCGTGCGGACCTGTCTCGATTCGGTGATGGTGGCACGACGGTTCGCAGAGGACCCGATCGGGTGAAGCTTGCCTTTCCCGGCAAGCGGGGAATGACGATGCCCCGGGTCGAAACCCGGCGCGGCTCGCAACCGACGAGGATGAGTTCGCGATCGCCGAGGCTGATCCGCTCTCTCGCCAATTTCGACATCTGCCCCCGCATGAGCAGAATTTCGCCGGCCAGTTCGGCGCATCCCTCATCGCGGTTGACCCGGTCGCGCATCGCGGCCTCGGTCTCCAGCATCCGGGATCTCAAGATCCTGATTTCCTTACGAATTGCGTTAATGCGGTTGTCCATTCTGCCTCTCCTTGATGGGAGGTTAGCATAAGAACAAATCATGAACATTTAGTCAATCGACAATCCCAGGGTGCCTCAGAGATCGGCAGGCTTGCGGCGGCGACGAAGGACGGGCTCGCTTTTCAACGCCGCGCAGGAACTTTTCGCAGCTTCTTCCCCGGTCGATACGGATTCGGTCCATACCTGCTGCACGCCGGTGAAGAACAGATAGCTGCAATGCTTCTTGAAGAACGGCAGCGGATAGTCATCGCTGAGCTTGGCCGTCTCGATCCTCGACCCCACCAGGATTCCGCGGTTGAGGCCGTAGCCGGCAAGCATCACCACCGCTACCGCAACCAAGATCCAGATCCAGCGGGCCGACCGCAATCGCATGATCCACTGCACTTACTCCTCCATGCATTTGAGGATGAAGGCCGTGCGGTATCGCGGCAGAATGCCCTGGACCTCCGCCATCTGTCGGCATTTGAGCTGACTGACATGCGTTGCCACCCGCTCGACCTTGCGATCTTCCTCCACGGATTCCGCGACCCTGATCATCTGCACCTTGATCGGCGAGCCGTCTGACTCGAACTGCAGTTCGTACTTTTTGCCGCTTTCATCGGTCGCGCTGCAGGAAACGCTGGACACCTGCCGGGCCGCGAGATTTCCGACCTGCCGGCACGTTCCTGTCGACATCTCGACCGACGGCACCGGCAGCCCGTCGACCTTCGGCCGGTCCCTGGATTTCACCAGCATCCGGTCGATCGCCAGTTCGTACAGATTGTCGCGCTCTCGCTTACTTTTCTCGCCCGAGAACGTGATGATGTGACTCTCATCGTCCGGGTCGTTCAAAGGAACGGCGAAACTGGATCGGCCGCCCGGCGTGTGAAAGAAGGCGATCGAGGCGCAGGCGAAATCGCGCTCCGCGACCTTCAGCGCGCTGCACTTGCCGGCCATCAAGGCAAACAGATCGACTTCCTGATCAGGCCGATCGCCGGCGCCGACAACGGACGCGAACGAGATGAGCAAACAAGAAACAGACGCAAGAGCGGCCGCCCACTCGCAGATGCGCATGAAAATACCCCCTGACCCCGCGCAAGCCTAAACACTTCGAGGGCAAAGATAAACACGGCCAGAGCCCGATATCGCCGACACCGCAAATTTGCCGGGCACAAAATAGTGCACGATGCGCGCCATTTGACCTCGCATTCGCGCCGGCCAATACCTAAGTGTGATTCAGGCAGGAAATTCGCTCCAAGGACAACTCCGAAAAGGAGCCATCGTCATGGCGAACGTACTATCCACTGGGGCCTGGCTTTCTGCCCCGACCAAAAAACCCCCGCTTTTCGAACGATTGTTGCGCGCATGGGTCGAGTACAATCAGCGACGGGCCGATCAGGCCGTCGAGACCTACATTGCCACGCACGGGCTGCAGAAGCTGTCTGACGATGCCGAGCGCCAGATCAGCCGCCTGCTCGTCAAGGCGGGCCATTAGTCATGGTCACGCTGATCATCATGCAGGCCGCAACCCGGCTCTTGCGCTTCGGCAAAGATGCCCGTGAGACCTGGCGCGAAGCCCAGCAGCTACGGCGCAGTCTGGGCGGCCCGACCGAGGAGTAGCTGACGGCGCAGCGTGGGCATGACGCAGACCGCGTCGTGCCCACCGTCCCGCATCGCCATCCCGCGATGCGCGAGCGCTCGCACGTGTCTCAATAGCGCTCCACGATCCGTTCGAGCTTCCGGCTGAACAACCAGGACAGGCCGAGGAATATGGCCAGCATCGCGATGCCAAGCCCCGAAGAGGCGCTGTTCATCGTCGCCTCCGAAAGCTGCCCGAAGGCGTAGCCGGCCGAGACGACCGCGCCGGACCAAAGGCCCGCCGCGACGAAATTGAGCGCAAGGAATGTCGACCAGGGCAGTTGCGATATCCCGTACGCAAACCCCGCGAGCCCGCGGATGCCGTGCGGGAAACGATGAAACATGATCATCCAGGCATAGTGACGGTTCGTCAGGCGCACCACCGCCTGCACAGTGCGCTCGAATCGCGGAAACCGATCCAGCAAGCGGGCGCCATAGCGCCGGCCGATCCAGAACCGGATGACGTCGCCGGTGAAACTACCGAGCCAGCAGGCCGCGATGACCTTGCCCAGACCCAGCGCGCCCGCATTGGCGGCGTATCCCGCAAACAGCGCCAGCAGCAGACTATGCGAAGCCGCATAGGCAAACATGAAGCTGTAAGCGACTTCACCATGCTGGCGGATGAGGTCCAGGAACGATGTCAGATCCGTCGGAAACAAATGTGGCCCTAACCAAGCACGGTGACGCCCCGGATGAGCGGGTTCGGGATCGACGCTAGCATCCCGGGCATGCCCCCGGAAGCCACCAGGCAGGCTCGCGCCTGCTACATATCGCCCGCCCACTTTGAGCCGAAGAACAACGCGACGCACCGTTACTGCGGGGCGTGCCGGTCAGGCCGCGCTGACGTCCTTCAGGAAGCCTTCGATCTGGGTCTTGAGGGCTCCGCCGTTCCGGCTGAGCTCCCCCGCAACGCGCAGCACCTTGCCGGCGGCTTCGCCGGTCCGCTCGGAAGCTTCGCGCACGCCCTGGATATTCGTCATCACCTCGGCGGTTCCCGCCGCGGCGTGACAGGTCGACGCTGCGATCTCGCGTGTTGCAGCGCCTTGCTGCTCGACGGCCAGGGCGATGCTCGAAACAATCTCGTTCAACTGAACGATATTCTGCGTGACCGTTTCGATCGAACCTACGGTCTGGTCCGTCTCGGTGTGAATGGCGCGGATTTGCGCAGCGATCTCGTCGGTCGCCTTTGTCGTCTGCGTGGCCAGAGCCTTGACCTCGGACGCCACGACGGCGAAGCCGCGCCCGGCTTCGCCGGCACGCGCCGCTTCGATGGTGGCGTTGAGCGCGAGGAGATTGGTCTGGCTGGCGATCTCGTTGATCAGATTCGCGACGCTGTCGATCTTGAGAACCGATTCCTTCAGGCGCACGACGCGCGAATTGGCCTCGTTCGCCTGCGCGGCGCCCTCGCGGGCGGCTTCCGTCGATTTCGCGACCCGGCTGTTGATCTCCGCCAGCGACGAAGACAATTCTTCGGCCGCCGACGAGACGGTCTGGACGTTCTGCGTCGCCTGCTCGCTCGCGGTGGCGACGGCGCTCGATCGCTGGCTGGTCTCCCTGGCGGTTTCTGCCATCGAGGTCGAAGCCTGTTCCAGTTCGGCCGTGCATGAATCGGCATTGCCGAGCGCCTGGGCGACGATCTTCTCGAAGCTGGTGACGCTCGCCTGAACCCTGTTGGCTCGCTCGATCTGGCTCTTCTGCTCGGCCTCCTGGCTGGTGCGAAGCTGTTCGGTTTCGATCTGGCAGTTCCTGAAGAACTCGAGGGCCTCGGCCATCTTGCCGATTTCATCCCGGCGCTGCACAAACGGCACTTCCGACTGGTTGTCTCCTTTCGCCAGACCGGTCATGCGATCGCGTAGCCGCACCAGCGGTTTTGCAATCGCCGCGCGCAGGAAGAATGCTGCCGCGAAGCCCAAGGCAATGACGAGAAAACCGGACGCGAGCACGATGCTCTCGAGCAGCTTGGTGCGCTGCTGGGTTTCCTCACGCGCTGTCGCGATACGCTGCTCGACCTTTTCGAGCAGGAGGTTCATCTGATTTTCAGTCTCGGTTGCGGCCTTCCGCATCGGGATGGTCGCGACCATTCGCGGCTGGCCGGCCTGTGCGGCGGCGGCGAGCTTGAAGAGCCTTTGATACTCCTCACTGCCCTTCGTGACGGCGGCGGCGATCTTGACCATGGACGGATCGTCGATACGCGCCACGATGGTATCGACCGACTTCGCCTCTTCGATCGTCTTGCCGGAAAACGCAACGATCCTCTTCACCAGGGATTCGTCGTCGTTGTAGAGCACGTCCTTTTCGTTTCGCCGCGATTCCAGGAACGCGATCTTGGCGGAATTGCCATGCCGCATGATGGCAACGTCATCCGCGATCAGCCTTGAAAAGCCTGCAGTCGTCGACGAAAGGGCGTACTGCACGACTGCAAGCAGCGCCGCGACAAAAAAGATGGCTGCGCCCATACACAGCCAAAGTTTTTGCCCAACAGAGAAATTGCCCATTCGCATCGGCATCGAACCTCGGTCTACAGGGCCAGGGAATTCACGAAATTTCGTGAATTATTCCATCGGGTAGCCGACGTAGTAGACGCCGATCACCGCGCCGCCGTCGCCGCGGATCGGCTCATAGCCGGTGTCGTAAATCTTGCCGAGGATGTCGACCATGCCGTAGTACGGCTTGTCCTGATTGATGGCCGCATAAGCGGGGCCGGACGGATCGAGAATGGTGCCGACAGCCCGAGCGCCGTCCTTCATCACGTTGGTGCTGACGCGCACGAAATTGTTGCCCTTCTTGGCGAACAGGGTAGCGGTGCCGCCGTGCTTGGCCTTGACGTCGTCGACGACCGAAAAGTCGCCATTGATGCTCTTCGCCCCGAAATTGAGAGCCTCTCCATCGAGCTTGGCCGCGCCCAGTTTGGAGGTCTCGTCCTTCAGGGCCTGCATCGCAGTCTTCACATTGCCGCTCTCGGCTGCCTGCACGGACGTTCCGAGGAAGCCAACCGAGGCAACCAGCGCGGCGGAGAAGATAACAGCACGGCGAGTGACGTCGAACATGGATATCTACCTTTCTCGGGGTTCAGCATGGCAGGGGCGAGCATCGTCGTGCGGGCACGCCGATGCCGAAGAAATTGCACTCAAATAATCCAGGGATTCCGAATCCCATCCTGCGGGATTTCGGTAAACAAAGCCTGACGGGCAGGCGTCGCGGACAGTACCGCGCGTCGAAATGTCCCTAGGGAGTTTTACTGAGATCAGCGGCCGGCAAGCGTCGAGCCATGCGATTCTCGCGCGGCTTCGTTCGACCTCTACTGCTAGAGGTCGACCACCACGTAGTCGCTCTCGACCGAGACGGCGATGGTCTCCGCCACATATGGGCCCTTCACCACGCTGGTGCCCGGCTCGACATTGACCGGATAGGCGCGGACGCGGAACTTCTTGGGATCGCAGTAGGACTGCCCCGTGCGGATGTCGAACTCCCAGCCATGCCAAGGGCAGCGCAGGATCTCGCCGTGCCGGGTGTATTCGATCTCGCCGGGATCGGAGGATTGCGCCAGCCCGATCAGCGGGCCTTCGCACAGCGCCGCGCCCTGATGCGGGCAGCGATTCAACAGGCCGAAGAACTCGCCCTTGATGTTGAAGATCGCGATCGGCCGGCCGTCGATATCGAGGAATTTTCGCGACCCCGGCGGCAACTCGTCCACCGGGGCGATAACGTGCCGCGCCATCAAATTATTCCGTACAGCTTCTTGGCGTTGTCGAGATAGAACGCCTGCCTGTTGGCGTCGCTGACGCCCGCCGGTAACACGCGCGACGGCTCGTCGAAGTCCCAGTGCGGATAGTCGGTGGCGAACAGCAGCTTGTCCCAGCCGATCCACTCGATCACCTCGAACAGATGATCGCGGCGTTCCGGGTCCTCCATCGGCTGCGTCGTCCACCAGATGTGGTCGCGGATATATTCGGAAGGTTTCCGCTTCAGGTGCGGAACCTCACTGTGCAGCCGCTCGAAATTCTTGTCGAGCCGCCAGCCCAGCGACGGCGCCCAGCCGAAGCCGGCCTCGATCATCACCATCTTGAGCCTGGGATAGCGCTCGAACACGCCCTCCAGCACGAGGCTTGCGAGTGCGGTCTGCTGGCACTGCGAATGGCCGACCATTTCCTCGATGTAGAAGCTCGGCCATCCCGACGCGGTGATCGGATTGCCGCCGAAGCCGAAGGCGTGGACGCCGACCGGCAGGCCGATTTCCTGTGCCGCCTCGTAGATCGGCCAGTAGCGGCGCTGGCCGAGCGGCTCGACATTGCGGCTGAGCAGCAGCACCTGCACGAAGTTCCTGTCGCCGGCGCGCTTGCGGATTTCGGCGGCAGCGGCAATGCCATCTTCATTGGCGACGACGATTGAACCCTTCAGGCGCGAATCCTTGCTGGTCCATTTTTCGATCTGCCAATCGTTGATCGCTGTCGCCAGTGCAGCGCTAAGATCGTGGTTGCGCAGGCCCTGCCCGGTGTTGAGCGGATTGAGTACGCCGAGCGCGACGTTATAGGGATCGAGCAACTGCTTCTGCATGAAGGACAGTGACGAGCCCTGCGGCCCGCCTTCGGGCGGCCAGGCATCGCGGCGCGAGGCGTTCGGCTGTGCCTTCGGATAGGGCGGGCCTTCCATCATGCCCTGATAGGCCTGCTTGCCGTAGGTCTCGAGATGCGAATGCCAGCGTTTGGCGAGGAACGGATAAAGCTCGGTCGCGGTGGCGCGCGCCGGATGGATGTCGCAATCGGCGATCGCGGTCTTGACGCTGACGGACGCTGCCGGCTCGGGGCGGAACTGAACGTTCATGACGTCGTCTCCTTCACCTGCTGCAACCGGCCATAGGTCGCGAGCGGGTTGTCGATCATGATCTTGCGGACCAGATCCGGCGAAATTCCCGGCGGCAGCACCTCGTCGCCGTCGAACTGCCAGTGCGGATAGTCGGTCGAGAATAAGAGTAATTCGTCCGACTGCATATGGTCAAACAGACGGTTCAGGGTTGCCGGATCCGGCGGCGCGTCGACCGGTTGCAGCGAAAAGCGAATGTTGCTGCGCACAATTTCCATCGGCGCCCGGTCGACCCACGGCGTCTCCATCCGCACCCCGCGCCAGAACTTGTGCAGCCGCCACAGGTACGCCGGCAGCCAGGTGAAGCCGGATTCGAGCATCACCATTTTCAGCTTCGGATGACGGGCAAACACGCCCTCCACGATCAGGCTGGTGAGCTGGGTCTGGAATGCGGCCGCCTGCGCGACGTAGTCCTCGATGTGATAGGAGCCCCAGCCGACCGAGGTCGGCGGATTATGATAGGCACTGCCGGCATGAACGCCGATCGCAAGGCCGAGCCGTTCGGCCGCGGCATAGATCGGCCAGTAGGCACGCTTGCCCAAAGGCATGTCGCCCATGACCAGCATCAGCACCTGGACGAAGCGTTTGTCTTTGGCGCAGCGCTCGATCTCGGCGACGGATTTCTCGACGCTCTGGGTCGGGATCACGATCGAGCCGCGCAGCCGCGTATCCTTGTCCAGCCACTCCTTGATCAGCCAGTCGTTCAGCGCGCGGCAGAACGCGTCCTGCATGTCCTCGGAGAACACCATCTGCACGCCGTACAGCGGGTTGCAGATGCCATAACTGACCTGGAAGCGATCGAGCGCCTGCTTCTGCAGATCGGCGAGGCTGGCGCCCGGCTTGCCCTGCCCCGGCCGCCAATCCGGCCGCGACGAGATCGGCGAATTGGTCGGGTAGGATTGCGAGACCAGGTCGGTCATGCCGCGCGTCGTCACCTGGTCGCGCCAGTAATCGTTCATGTAGGGCAGCAGGCTGGTCAAATGCGGGACGGCGGGATGCAGATCGCAATCCACGCCACCCACGATCGGCGACGTCATGTTGTTTCCTCGTCTGGCCGGTTTCCTCGTCTGGCCGCACACATTCTTGAAATGCGTCGCCCGTCGTTTGGACATATTCAATCAGCCCCGCCGCTGCGCCGCAACTCGGCAAGCGCGGGGTCCCTGTGCTAGGAGGGCATAGGTGCTAGAAGAACCGGGCATCAGGAGGCATTTTCATGATTCGGACGGCACGCGCGGCGATTGCTCTCACCCTGTTACTGGCAGGCAGCGCGCTCGCGCAGCAGGCCGCGCCGACGCCGCCCGCAGCGCCGCCGCCGGTCGATTTCTCCAAGGTGGAAATCAAGACCACCGATCTCGGCGACAACGTCTACATGCTGGAGGGCCAAAATTCCGGAAGTATTGGCGGGAACATCACCGTGGCGGTGGCGCGGAACGGCATCATCATGGTCGACGGCCAGTTCGCGCCGCTGCATGACAAGATCAAGGCGGCGATTGCGACGATCTCGAACCTGCCGATCAAGTTCCTGATCAACACGCATTATCACGGCGATCACACCGGCGGGAACGAAGCCTTCGCCAAGGACGGCGCCGTCGTCGTCTCTGACGTCAACGTCAAGAACCGTCTTGCGGAAGGCACCACCAACGGCCTCACCGGCGTCAAGACGCCGCCGGCCGCGGCCGGCGCGCTGCCGACCAGGACCTATGTCAGCAAGACGCTCAAGCTTCGGCTGCCCGGCCGCGTCGCCGATTTGCACCATATTGCCAACGCGCACACCGACGGCGACACGTATGTGTGGTTCAAGACCGCCAATGTGCTGGCGACCGGCGACACCTTCACCAACGGCCGTTATCCCAACATCGACTTCGCCAATGGCGGCAACATCAAGGGCATGATCGCGGCGGCCGACGCCTATATCAAGCTCACCAACGCCAAGAGCCGCATCGTGCCGGGCCACGGACCGATCGCCGACAAGGCGGCGCTGGTCGAATACCGCGCCATGCTCGTCACCGCGCGCGACCGCATGGCCGCGCTGGTGAAGCAAGGCAAGAGCGAGGACGACGTGGTGGCCGCCAAACCGTTCGCCGACCTCGACAAGAAATGGGCGCCGACGGAACTCGCCTCGAAGAACTTCATTCGCGTGGTCTGGCATTCGCTCGCGGACAAGACCGACAAGAAGTCATTGCTGAAACGAATGCTGCGCCGGAGCTGAGGGAACATGAAAGAACTGGTCACGATCGCCGAACAGATAGCCGTCAAGCTGATCGAGCGGAAACAGACGATTGCGGTCGCGGAGTCTTCCACCGGCGGGCTGATCTCGGCGGCGCTGCTGTCGGTGCCGGGCGCTTCGGTCTATTTCATCGGCGGCGGCGTGGTCTATACGCGCGACGCACGGCGCATCCTGATGGATATTCCCGACGAGGCGATGAAGGGCATACGCTCGGCGTCCGAGCCTTATGCAAAACTGCTGGCGAGCCAGGTGCGGCAGCGCTTTGCGACCGACTGGGGTCTGTCCGAAACCGGCGCGACGGGGCCGACCGGCAATCGCTACGGCGATGCTGCCGGCCACAGCTGCATCGCGGTGGCGGGACCATCGCAGTCGGTATTCACGCTGGAGACCGGCAATTCCGACCGGCAGGCAAACATGCAGGCGTTTGCAAAGACAGCGCTGAATTTGTTGCTGGAGAATTTGTCGAGGTAGCGCGTAGATGGGGTAACGGGCCGACCGATTTAGCCGCCCGCTCGCTACGGCGCGAT
>JAQSDT010000795.1 GCA_029946075.1 bacterium
GCCGTCCGGAGAGAACGTCGCGCAGCCGGAAAGCAGCAGCGCGGCTGCCAACGCCGATAGCGTGGATCTAGTCCCGGCGGGGCCCGTCGCGCGTCGCCGTCGGATGAATAGCTTTTCCGTCATGGCGCCCTCCTACCGCTCGGATTTTGGCGCGGGAGTTACGCGCTGGTTCTGTTCTTTCCAGCCGGATGGCGCGGTCGGCCGCATGCTTGTGTAGGGCGCGATGCCGGACCGGTAGCTGACGCCGGCCACCGGCACGTTCGGGTCGGCCGGATCCGCGCCGACGAGCGGCACGGTCGGAATGCATCCCCCCAGCGACAACGCCGCGGCGGTCATCCCAGCGATCGCCCGAAATCTATTGCCTATTTTTTTCTCCACCACCGACTGAACGGCGGCGAGAATCGCCCCAAGCTGCGCAAACATTTTCTTTTCCTGAACTGACGATGGACCACAGGCGCGCGAGCCCTCGACGGGCACGACACCGCGTAGTTTCGATCAGGTCAGGAAATGGGGGGACGATAGAGCCGGGGGGGCGCGTTGTCCGCGACGTTCCGGTAGCGTTCGACTTTGCAAAGCGCCGTCGGAGCGGAAGGCTTCACGATGTCGACGACCGTCGCCGGAATACCGCTTACGCACATCAGCCCGCAGCACTCGCCGCCGGATTTATGCGGAGCATTTTCGGGAGTCGACTTCGAATCCGATGCCACCGACATCGAATGGTCACCGTCGGAATGTGCCTGCGCAGCGGCATGATCATGGATCTCGCCGCCGTCATGCACGTGCTGCGGCTCGGAATGGGCATGAACCTTTCCGGGGACGTGATTCGGGTCCGTCAGACACCGAGCCGGAGCGTGGACACCGGGCAGCGCATAAGAGATCGTCGGAGCCAGCACGCAAAGCAGATAGGCAAGGGCTACTAGCCACCCTGCCCTCAATCGCTTCACTCTGGTCAATCGGACGAGCATGCAGACTTCAACGCCTTTTCGTATCTAGGTTTGCGAGCATAGCGGTGAAGCACCGGCCCGCCAAGATGGAACTTGTAGTTTCGCTCATCGGTCCGCCCGGCCGATGACGGCCATCAGTTCGGCGATCTTCTTCCTCTGGTCGGTCTTGTCGCCGCTCGCGATGGCGTGTTCGACACAGTGGGAGACGTGGTCCTTGAGGACTTCCTCCTCGACCCGCCGCAGCGCGGCACGGACCGCCGAAATCTGCGTCACGATGTCGATGCAGTAGCGCTCCTCCTCCACCATTTTCGAGAGGCCGCGCACCTGGCCTTCGATCCGGCCGAGGCGTTTTTGACAGGATACCTTGATGTCTTTCCGCATGGGTCCTATATACCCCTACACGGTATGGGTTGCAAGTAGGCATGGAGCTAAAAATGGCTAACGAACAGAAGGCGATGTCCCGAGGCGGATGCGGATGCGCTTCAAAGACGACCGCCGCATCGGAAACGCCGGTCAAGAAGAGCGGGTGCTGCGGAGGCAACGGCGCGCACGACCATAATCATCACGCTGCGGGCAGAGCCGGCGTCGTAGACCTGGTCTGCGGCATGACCGTCGATCCCGAAACCAGCAAGCATCGCTTCGACTTCAGGGGCGTCACCTACCATTTCTGCTCGGCAGGCTGCCAAACCAAGTTCGCCGCCGCTCCGGAGCAATACCTCGATAAGGCGAACGCAGCGCCGCAGCACGCCGACGTCCCAGAGGGCACGGTCTATACCTGCCCCATGCATCCGCAGATCCGTCAGATCGGGACCGGAAGCTGCCCGATCTGCGGGATGGCGCTGGAGCCCGAACTGGTCAGCCTCGACGACAAACCCAACCCGGAACTGGCCGACATGACCCGGCGCTTCTGGGTGGGGCTCGCGCTTGCGCCGCCGGTCATCGTACTCGAGATGGGCGGCCATCTGGTCGGCAGCCACGGCTGGATCGACCAGAACCCCTCGAACTGGATCCAACTCGTCTTCGCCACGCCGGTCGTTCTCTGGGCCGGATGGCCGTTCTTCGTGCGCGGCTGGCAGTCGCTGGTCACCCGAAACCTGAACATGTTCACCTTGATTGCGATGGGCGTGGGCGTCGCCTTTGCCTACAGCTTAGTCGCCACCATAGCGCCGGGCATCTTCCCGTCCGCATTCCGAAGCCACGGCGGCGCGGTGGCGGTCTATTTCGAGGCCGCTGCGGTGATTACCGTTCTGGTCCTTCTCGGCCAGGTTCTGGAGCTTCGAGCCCGCGAGGCCACCTCCGGCGCGATCAAGGCACTGCTGGATCTGGCGTCCAAGACCGCCCGTCTCGTCGATGAGAACGGGGCGGACCACGAGGTCCCGCTCGACGGCTTGAACGTCGGCGACAAGCTGCGGGTCCGGCCCGGGGAAAAGGTCCCGGTGGACGGCTTCATCGTCGAAGGGCGCTCGTCCCTGGATGAGTCGCTGGTGACCGGCGAGTCCATGCCGGTTTCCAAGGAGAGCGGCGACAAGGTGATCGCCGGCACGCTCAACCAGTCCGGCAGCTTCGTGATGCGGGCCGAAAAGGTCGGCCGCGACACCCTGCTTTCCCAGATCGTACAGATGGTGGCGCAGGCACAGCGGTCCCGTGCTCCCATCCAGCGCCTCGCCGACCAGGTCGCCGGTTGGTTCGTGCCGGCCGTGATTGCGGCGGCCCTCGTCGCCTTTGGCGCCTGGGCGCTGTTCGGTCCGGAGCCGCGGCTCGCGTTCGGCCTGGTTGCGGCCGTCAGCGTCCTGATCATCGCCTGCCCGTGCGCCCTCGGACTCGCGACACCGATGTCGATCATGGTCGGCGTCGGACGCGGTGCTCAGGCCGGCGTCCTGATAAAGAATGCCGACGCTCTCGAACGTATGGAAAAGGTCGACACGCTGGTCGTCGACAAGACGGGAACGCTGACCGAAGGCAAGCCGAAGGTGGTCTCAATCGTACCCGCAGAGGGATTCGACGAAGCTGAAATTCTGAAGCTTGCAGCGAGTGTCGAACGGTCCAGCGAACACCCGCTCGCCGATGCGATCGTCCGGGCGGCGAAAGAAAGGAATTTGGCGCTGGTCGATGTCGCGGATTTCGATTCTCCGACCGGCAAGGGGGTCACGGGTAAGGTCGACGGCAAATCAGTACTGCTCGGCAACGCCAATTATCTCAAATCCGCGAGCATCGAAACACAGCCGTTGGAGCCGCAGGCGGAGAAGCTGCGCGGCGACGGCGCCACCGTCCTCAACGTCGCGGTCGACGGCAAACTAGCCGGCATTCTTGCCATCGCTGACCCGGTCAAGACCTCTACGCCCGCAGCCTTGAAAGCGCTGGCTGCCGAAGGCATCAAGGTCATCATGCTGACCGGCGACAATCGAACGACGGCGAATGCAGTCGCCAAGCGCCTTGGCATTTCCGAAGTCGAGGCCGAGGTGCTGCCGAATCAGAAGAGCACAGTCGTCAGTAAGCTGCAGCAGCAGGGTCGTGTCGTCGCCATGGCGGGAGACGGCGTCAACGACGCGCCTGCCCTCGCAGCAGCCGATGTCGGAATCGCGATGGGAACGGGAACGGACGTGGCGATGGAAAGTGCAGGCGTAACGCTGCTGAAAGGCGATCTTGGCGGCATCATCCGCGCTCGTCGTCTTTCCCAGGCGACGATGCGCAACATCCGCCAAAACCTGTTCTTCGCATTCATTTACAACGCAGGCGGAATTCCAATTGCCGCCGGCATCCTGTATCCGACGTTCGGATTGCTGCTCTCCCCGGTCGTCGCGGCTGCTGCCATGGCGCTGTCGTCGGTGAGCGTCGTCGGCAACGCCCTGCGGCTGCGGGTGGTTGAGATCTAGCGCGAAAGCGCGTCCGCACGGCACCCGTAGCTTCAAGAAAAAACTACTCCGAAAGTCTGGTTGGCCGGGCTGTATCTGGCCTGGGCCGGCCACTGGTTTTCGGCAGGCTGGTTTCACGGCAAACTTTTTCTGGTGCTGGTGCTGTCGGGCATCCACGGCTTTAAAAACAGCCTGTCCCGGTAGACCGAATAGGACGTTGAATTTTCAGTGATCGGAGGTCCGGCGAAGCTCACGATCGCGATCTATCTGGAAAGGTACAGCCGGGAAATCGCATTGATCGACGGTGGCAGAGCGCGCGGCACTGACCTCGTCAACAAATACTTATCCCGTTTTTCTAACGGACTTGCTGGGAAGATTTTGAATATTGCGAGACTAGAAACCAACTGCATCATCCATTAGTGGTTTGCCTCCGCAAAGAACGACGCTCGACGACAAATGTTTATGTTATCGGCGCTTAACCGTCTCCACGCACGGGATCAATACAAACGTACGTCGCGCGCCATGCCACACATCAACTGTCGGACTTCGACCCGACCACTCAGTAGAAATACTATGTTGGCGATAGAGTGCCGGGCCTTAAAGCTCCTAACCATCCGCCTCGTCTGCATCACCGGGCTCGTTTGGGATGGACATTCCCAAGCGTCATTGCTTCGGCAGCACCCCTATAGTGAGGTATAAGTATCACATTGAAAATCATTCTTGTTAACCTAGAACACGTATCGCGCCGAGCGCCCGCGAACCAGCTGCGTCGTGATTACGACCACCGAGCAACGTTGAGGTCGAGAATACTACTGACCAGCAGCTTGGTTTCAAATTCTGAAACTTGATGGCAGACAATTCGAGAGTCGGCGCGCGCCTTCACAGCCTACAACGCAAACATGACGCATTTCATTTCTTAACAATTTTAATTTTGCTGGAGAGAGGCGCTTACGTGAACTTTCAGAACCATAAATCGGCTGTTAATCTTGTGCAGTTGCGCTGCGCCGTCGTGGCGGCAGATGAGGGCAGTTTTCGTCGCGCTGCCGATCTTTTACTTGTTCGGCAATCGACCTTGAGCCGTGGCATCCGCCAGCTCGAACAATTGCTTAAAATAAGTATTTTCCATCGATCGAGTAGCGGTGTAACTGCGACACCATCAGGACGCGGCTTTTTGCTGCATGCACGTTCAATTCTAGAAGATATCGACTCACTCATCGTAACAGCGCATCGGAGCAGCCGTGGTGAAGCTGGCCGGCTTTCGATTGGCTTCCAAACATCGCTCTCAGCAGGAAATCTACGAGCAACGCTGCTGGAATTCAGACAACGCGTTCCGAGCGTCGAACTCGGATTGGTCGAGATGTCTCGGACACGTCTCATGACTGCGCTGCGGAGCGGTACAATGGATGTAGTGATCGTCACGGGCGAAGCCACCCAAAGGGAGGACGGAACCTTGCCGCTATGGAGTGAACGCATCCTGCTGGCGCTACAGGAAGGTCATCCACAGGCCGACCGCGAAACCATCTATTGGACCGACCTTCGCGACGAAACAATTCTGCTCAGTCAATGTGACCAAGGACGCGAATTTGAGGATATTTTGATATCCAAGCTCGTCCCGTCCGAGGATCGCCCCAGAATTGAACGCCGTGACGTTTGCCGTGATACCATGAAGGACCTGGTCAGCCTCGGTTTTGGCGTCGGTCTCGTGACCGAATCTGATGTCGGCTCCAGTGTTTCTGGCCTGGTCTATCGAGAACTGCGCGATGGTACCGGCCCGAGCCGGATCGGCTATTCGGCTCATTGGCGGGCTGAAAATGACAACCCGGCTCTGGCAAACTTTCTGGCACTTCTGAGAGAGCGCTATCCCTCGCCCGCGGTTTGATTCATCCGACGTGCTTTTGCGAACGCCCGATCGGTCGCCATGAACCGCGCCAGCATGGGCGCAACAAGTTTCGAGGGATCAGAAATCGGCTGCCCGGTTTCTCGCGCGAGCGCTTGCGCGTATTCGATCAGATCGTGATGAACTCTCGCCGGAAGTTCGAAGGTCAACTTGACCGGTTTGTCATCAGTGATGGCACCGAGCTTTAGCTTTACCGTGTGCATTTCCCTAGCCTTTGTAAGGTTCAAGCACGAGATCGCGGTTAACGATCACGCGCACCGGAAACCCTGGACGGATCGTGAGGGTTGGCTGGATATTGAGATTGCGCCTGACGACCTGCTGCCCCGTTTGGTTCAAGCTGTCGCTTGACCCGCGCCGCAGCGCCTGGATCACATCACCGTTGGTACCGGTACCCGAGGTGGATCCAAGTTCGCTGCCAACGCCAAGCAGCGTTGACAAGAGCGCAGCTCTGAACAAAGCGCCCCAGTGATTATCGACCCCGTCTTCCAGACCGGAATACCCCGCGGTGTCGGCGCCAGGTTGTCGCTCCAGTACGGTAGAGCGCCCATTTGGCATGATCAGCCGGGTCCACACCAACAAGACCCGAGACTGACCGAACGCAACCTGGCTGTCGTAGATACCCATCAATCGAGTTCCCTGAGGGATCAGGAGAAACCGTCCGGACGGACTGTCATAAACATTTTCAGTCACTTGCGCGGTGATCTGACCGGGCAGATCCGAACGAATACCCGTGAGTAGAGATGCCGGGATCACGTTGCCTGCTTGAACGACATAAGGCGATGCGGGTGCGACAACTCGATCTGAACTCGTGGTCCGGCGATCGACCGAGGCGTTGACGAAGGCGAGCTTACGCTCCTGGCCATTCTGCGCAAAGGCATCATCAGGCAACGATTGGGTCGGCTGAACATTCTGATTTGGCGGGGTGGCTGAAGCGTCGGTCGGAGTAGAATGTGGGGTTGCCGGCGCTATCTCTCGGATACTGGTCGAAGCGAACAGCCGGCTTAAGCGCGCCGCTTCGATCTCCTGGCCGATCCGCTGTTGCTCGGAGTCAGCGCCGGGAATCGTAGCCGACGGCGCAGTTTGCGCGTTGAGGATCGGTCGCCCGAGATCGCCGGGAAGTGCCGGTCCAAGCGGCGGGACCTGCCGGGGAACGCCGGCATAGTCCTTAGGAAGACCAGTTAGACCGTCGGCGACATTGTGATGATCGGTGGTGTAGAGTTCAGCTGGTGCTGCCGAGCGGGACCGATTGCTCTGCAGCGCCCATAGCACCGCACCTGAAATCGCGACCAACCCGATTGCGGCTCCACCCGCCAGCACCTTACGTGAAAGCCTCGTTACACGAGGACGTTCCGCGCGCAGGCGCATTGATGCCGCCCGGTCTGAACCATTATCGCCACCTGCGCGAATGTCGGGCTCTGGCTCCATGCTCACCGCGCCCTCCCATCGGTGCGGCTGATCCGAACAGTCTGCTGGTGCTCACCACCCATACGGAGCTCGGCCGCCGCGAACAGACGATCGACGATGTAATAATTCTGCCGAACGCGATAATTGACGAGTTGGCCGTCGCCTTCGGGGCCGATGACGAACAGCGGTGGCGCCTCTCCCTGCGCTATACCACCGGGCATCTCAATGTAGACCTTGGAACCGTCGTCGAACGCCGATAGCGGGCGCCAGGGCGGGCTGTCACCCTCGATTGCGTAGCGGAAACGCAATCGCGAAATGTCAACGCCGGTCATGATCGGCGTTGCAGCGTCGGCGCTCGCATTTTGACGGCGCAAGGCAATGAGCTGATCCTGCGGATATTGCCAAGATACCGAGGCCATGTAGGTCTTCTCGGCGGAGCGGAGCTCGAGGAGATATGTGCGCCGATCGGTGTTAATGACGAGATTGGAGATAAGTTCAGGTCTGGTTGGTTTGACCAGAATGTGAATACGTTTGGTCAGACCTGTTCCGCTTTCGGTATCGCCGATGATCCAGCGCACGGTATCCCCCGCGGCGACCGGTCCGGAGCCTACAAGTTGCTCACCTTCCTGCAAAGCGACGTCTGTCACCTGCCCAGGTGCGGCATAAACCTGATAGAGCGCGCCGGATGAAAACGGATAGACCTGGACGGCATTGATGTAGCCGTTGCGTGTCGGCTGCACGCGGGCCGCAGCGTTGGCTTTTTCGACACGCTTGCGAGGATCTCCGGGCTCTGGCTTTGAACGCGGTTCATATAGCGGCTTGAGCTGGCCCGGGAGCGGCAACAGTTTTGGCAATGCGACGACCTCGACCGGTTTCGGGGGATCGCCGAGTTGCACCGCCGGCTGCGCCTCGTCGTCATAGGAGATTTGCGGCGGCGGTTTTAACGGAATGGTGCAGCTGGCGAGCGCCGAGACTGATAGGAGGAGAGCCGGCAATGCTGCTTTACCAACACAGAATGATTTCATTGCCCCAGCTCCTTCGACCAGTTGATGGCGTTGACGTAGACCCCAAGAGGATTCTTGCGCAGGCGATCGGCGTCACGGGGCGTGTCGATCACGACGGTAAGGATGGCGGTCCAGCGTTCGGTTGCGCTTAGACTTCCGTTCTCGTAGGCGCGCTGGATCCAGGCGACGCGGAACGATGTCGGCGAAGCGCGGATGACACTGGAAACTTCGATAGAAATCTGCATCTTGCCCAGATTGGCAAAGGGATCGTTGGTGCGCGCATAATTATTGAGCGCGGCGGCGCCGCGGTCCGTGGTAAAGTCGTATGCGCGCAGCCAAACCTGCCGCAGCACAATGCTGTCGGCCGGCAATCCGCGCACATCCTCGATGAAGCGTGCCAGGTGAAACGCAATCTGCGGATCCGTCGGCTGATAGCTGCTATCGGCGGGTGACACGGCCTGAGCCTGACCAAGACGATCGACCTGGACTACCCACGGTGTCACCGTGCCGCGCACAGATTGCCAAACGAGGCCCGAAGCAAGACCGCCGGATAGCAGCAGACAACCGAAGGCCATCAGTCGCCAATTGCTGGCCTGAACCCTGGCCGAACCGATCCGCTCGTCCCAAACTTGCGCCGCCTTCTGATAGGGCGTTTCGGGTTCGGGCGTCCGTCCGTAGCGCACGGAAGATCTTTTAAACATCAACGTTCACCTTCGGAGAGATCGACGGAAGCACCGCCGCCGCCATGATCGCTGGAGCGGACAGCATGGGTTGCGGCGGATGCGCCATGTCTCACGGTTTGCGAGCGCTTCATGCGCGCCGCCCAAGCAGGAGGCCCGCCAGCGGGTGACGAACCGGATGAAGCAGCACCCTGTCCTGCATCCGAGGCGTTCGATGCTGCCGCACCAGAGGACCGACGGAGCGAGCCTGCGATGGCAGAACCTCCGGCTTTCGCGACGCCTGCAATCCCACCGCCGCGATAGGCAGCGGATGCACCGGCGGCAACTGACGCACTGCCGCGGGCTGCGCCTGCGAGCGCAGCGCCTGCGGCTCCTACCCCGATCGCAGCACCAACCGCTCCCGCCGCGACAATGCCGCCCGCCGCAAAACCGGTGCCAACGGCGGCACCGGCGCCGAGTTGTGGACCGCCGGAAACAATGCCGTTGGCGATGCCGGGACCGAAAATGCCAAGACCCAACAAGGACAGTGCCGCCAGCACCATTGCCAAGGCGTCCTCGATGGTCGGCTGGTTGCCGCCGAAGCCGGCGGTGAATTGAGAGAATAAGGTCGAGCCGATGCCAACAATGACTGCGAGCACCAGCACCTTGACGCCTGACGAGATGACGTTGCCGAGCACGCGTTCGGCGGCAAACGCCGTCTTGCCGAACAGACCAAAGGGTATCAGCACAAATCCTGCGAGCGTCGTCAGCTTGAACTCAATCAGCGTCACGAACAGCTGGATCGCCAAGATGAAGAAGGCTAGCAACACCACGATCCAGGCGAACAGCAGCACGACGATCTGGACGAAATTCTCGAAAAAGCTGATGTAGCCCATCAAGCTGGAAATCGAGTCCAGGATCGGGCGTCCGGCATCGATGCCAATTTGCGCCAGGCGGCCAGGCTTAAGAAAATCCGCAGCGGTTAAGCTGGAACCGGACGCTTTCAGTCCAAGGCCAGAAAAGCTCTCGAAGATGATACGAGCGAGATTGTTCCAGTTGCCGATCAGATAAGCGAACACGCCGACGAACAGCGCCTTCTTGGCGAGCCGCGCAATGATGTCCTCGTCAGCCGCCCAGCTCCAGAATATGGCTGCGAGGGTGATGTCGATGGCTGCCAACGTTGTGGCGAGGAACGCGACTTCCCCACTGAGCAGACCGAAGCCAGAGTCGATATAACG
>JAQSDT010000796.1 GCA_029946075.1 bacterium
CGACGCGCGCCACCGCTTCGACGGCTTCCGGAAACACGTTCTTCCGGAAATAGCCGCCGGCCATCGCAACGCGCAGCCCGGAAATATCCTGCGCCAGCAGCGACGTCACCGGTTCAAGCGGCCGCGTCGTGCATGCGGCGTCATCCGCATCCGGGCCCTGCATCGCGTCGTAAGCGAGCGCGAGATCCGTCACGCTGCGCGCGAACGGACCGAGATGATCGAAGCTGGCGACGAACGGAAACGAACGCGCGCGCGAGAGCCGGCCATAGGTCGGCTTCAGACCAAAAATGCCGCAGAACGAGGACGGCACGCGGATCGAGCCGTTGGTGTCGGAGCCGAGGGCGATCGGCACAAGGCCGCCGCCGACCGAACTGCCGGAGCCACCCGAAGAGCCGCCGCTCATCCGCGTCGGATCGTGCGGATTGCGCGACGGGCCGTCATGCACGTTCTCGCCGGTGAAATCATAGGCGTATTCGCCCATGTTGAGCGCGCCGACCAGCACGGCGCCGGACGCTTCCATCCGCTCGACCAGCGTGGCGTCGCGCGCCGCAGGGGCGAGATCGCGGTTGATCTTCGATCCGGCGCGGGTCGAGAGGCCCTTCACGTCGAACAGGTTCTTCACCGCGAACGGCACGCCCGCGAGCGGGCCCACCTTCTTGCCGGCGGCGATCGCCGCATCGACCTCGCGCGCCTTGGCGCGGGCACGCTCGGCGGTGACGTCGGTGAAGGAGTTCAGGACCGGATCGTGTTGGGCGATCCGCGCCAGCGCGGCTTCAGTCGCCTCGATGGCGGTCAGCTTGCCGCCGGTGACGGCCTGCGCGATTTCCTGGGCGGTGAGCCCGTCGGTATTGATGCTCATGATTTCAGGCTGTGTAGACACTGGCAGGCTCGGTTTCGTCCGGCAGCGCGAACTCGTCGACCAGCCGCCCCAGCCTCAGCGATACCTGCAGGTTGGCGCGCACCGCGGGCCGCCAGGCTTCGTCGACCGGCAGCGCCAGCGCCGCGGAAACGGCGTCGATGTAAGTGTCCAGGGGATCGGCAGCCATTTCACTCCCACGCTGTTCTCTGTTGATCCGCAGTCAATGAACCGGCAACGGCGGATGCGGAATCGCCGTCAGCAGTTCCTTGGTGTAGTCGTCCTGCGGATCGCCGAGCACGCGCTCGGATGGCCCCTGCTCGACGATTCGCCCACTGCGCATCACGATGACACGATCGCACAGCAAACGCACCACATTCAAATCGTGCGACACGAACAAATAGCTCATGCCCATCGACGCCTTGAGGTCCTGCAGCAAATTGAGCACCACGGCCTGAACCGAGACGTCGAGCGCCGCGGTCGGCTCGTCGAGAATAACGAGTTTCGGATGCAGCGCAATTGCGCGCGCGATGCCGACGCGGGCCTTCTGGCCGCCGGAGAGCTGATGCGGGAACCGGTCGAGCAGATTGACCGGAAGCCCCACGAGGCCGGCAAGTTCCTCACAGCGGGCGCGCAGCGCGTCGCGGCCCTTGATGTCGCCGAGTTGCATGATCGGATCGACGATGGCGCGGGCCGCGGTGAAACGCGGGTTGAGGCTGTCGGTCGGATCCTGAAACACCATCTGGATGCGCTTGCGCAGCGGCAGCCGCGCAAAGGACTGCGGCAGGATGGCGCCGATCTCGTCACCATCGAACACGATGCGGCCGGAGGTCTGGTCCAGCAGCCGCATCACCATCATCGACGTGGTGGACTTGCCGCAACCGGATTCGCCGACCAGCCCGACGCTCTCGCCGTGGCCGACCTCGAAACTGATGCCGTCGACCGCGCGGAAGATTTCCGCCTCCACCGGCGGCTTGCGCGAGAACAACTTTCCGAGCACCGCGGTGGCGCCCTGGCGCGGGTATTCCTTGACGAGCTTTTCGACCGACAGCAGCGGTTTGACCTCACCCTCCGGTTTGGCGTCAGGCGCCGCGACAATGGCGGGCAATGCAGCGCCCTCCTCTTCCGGCAACAGATCCCGCAGCGACACGCCGAGCCGCGGCGTCGCACGCATCAGCTTCCTGGTATAGGCGTGCTCGGGGTTGGCGAAGATGTCGGCCGATTTCGCGGTCTCGACCACGCGGCCCTTTTCCATCACGACGACGCGGTCGCAATAGGCGGCGGCCAGTCCGAGATCGTGCGTGATCAGGATGGTCGACATGCCGCGGCGCCTGGTCAGTTCGACGATCAGGTCCATCACCGCCTTCTGCGTGGTGACGTCGAGGCCGGTGGTCGGCTCGTCCGCGATCAGCAGCTGCGGATTGCAGGCGAGCGCGAGCGCGATGACGACACGCTGGCACATGCCGCCGGACAGTTCGAACGGATAGGCGTGATAGCGTTCGCGCGGGCGCGCGATCTTGACCGCCTCCAGCGCCTCGATCGCCTTCTCGCCGCGATCGGCGACCTGCGACTGCTGGACGTGCTGGCGCAGCACGTCCTCGATCTGGTCGCCCACCTTGCGGATCGGATTGAGCGCGGCGCGCGGATTCTGGAAGATCATCGAGATTTCGCGGCCGCGCAGATCGCGCATCTCGTTCTCGCTCGCCGACTTGACGTCGATGCCGGAGAACATCACCGAGCCTTCGGCGATCTTGCCGGCGCGGTCGAGAATCCGCATCACGGCGTAGGACGTCACCGATTTGCCGGAACCGGATTCGCCGACGATGCCGAGCGTCTCGCCCTTGGCCACCGAGATGTTGACGTGCTGCACCGCCTTGACGATGCCGCGCCTCGTGGAAAATTCGACGGTGAGATCGCTGACGTCGAGGAGTGGCTGGGCGGTCATGATGGCCTCCAATGAGGTGCCGCTTTCGTCATTGCGAGGAGCGGCAGCGACGAAGCAATCCATGCCTCGACTCGCGGACGGATGGATTGCTTCGCTTCGCTCGCAATGACGGAACCCATCACGTCCTCCGCTGCGGATCGACGATGTCGCGCAGGCCGTCGCCGAGCAGGTTGAAGCAGAACACCGCGATCATCAGCGCGAGGCCCGGGAACAGCGCGATCCACCATTCGCCCGACACCATGAAGCCGGCGCCTTCGGCGACCATGATGCCCCACTCCGCCGTCGGCGGCCGGACGCCGAGACCGATGAAGGACAGGCCGGCGGCATTGAGGATGGCGTAGCCCATGGTCAGCGACATCTGTACGATCATGATCGGCATGATGTTGGGCAGGATATGCACGAGCAGAATCCGCATCTCGCCATTGCCCGACAGGCGCGCCGCCTGCACGAAGCCGGCATTGCGGCGGACGTTGGCCTCGGCGCGCGCGACGCGGGCGTAGAGCGGGAAGTTCACGATCGCGGTCGCGATGATGATGTTCTGCACGGTATTGCCGAGCGCTGCGACGATGCCCATCGCCAGCACGAACAGCGGAAACGCCATGATGGTGTCGGCGACGCGGCCGACGATGCGATCGGTCCAGCCGCCGAAATAGCCGGCGGCGATGCCGGCAAGGCCGCCCATCAAAAACACCAGCACCACCGATGCCACCGCAATGAACGTGTCGAGCCGGGTAGCGACGACGACGCGGCTGAAGATATCGCGCCCGAGCTGATCGGTGCCGAACCAGTGCGCCGCCGAGGGCGGCTTCAGCGCCGAGGCGGTATCGCTGGCAAGCGGATCGTACGGCACGATGTAGGGGCCGAAGATCGCCGCGAACAGGATGAGGATCAAGAGACCGAAGGCGAAGGCGGTAACGCGGTTCTCGCCGAGCACATAGCGGGTGTGTTCGATGATCGCGGCCAGTCCGGAGGTCCGCGCGGGACCGACGGGTTCAACGGCAGGCGCAACGCTACTCATTTTTCCAACCTCACCCTTCGAGACGGACCCGTGGATCGATGACGCCGTAGAGAATGTCGATGATCAGATTGAGCAACACGTACATGACCGCCATGGTCAGCACGAAGCCTTGCACCGGCGCGAAGTCGGACGAGATCAGCGCCTCGACCGCGTAGGAGCCGATACCGGGCCAGGCGAACACTTTTTCGACCAGCACGTTGGCGCCCAGCAGGAACGAAAACACCATGCTGAGCGTGGTGATGACCGGCAGCATGGCGTTGCGGAATGCGTAGGTGACGATCACGGTGGCCGGCGACAGCCCGCTGGCGCGCGCGGTGCGGACGAAGTCGGAAGCCAGCACCGCCAGCATCGAGGCCCGCGTCATGCGCGCGATCGGCGCCAGCGAGAAGATGGCGAGCGTCGCCGCCGGTAACAGCAACTGGCTCAGCGCCGAGCGAAACGCCTCGAAGTCGCGCGCGATCAACGTGTCGATCAGATAGAAGCCGGTAATGGTGGTCGGCGCGCTGTAGAAGACGTCGAGCCGCCCGAGTGGCGCCGGCGACCAGCCGAGCCGGAAATAGAAGACATAGACCAGCACCAGACCGGTAAAGAACACCGGCAGCGAAACGCCGGCGGTCGTGGTGATACGACAGACATGGTCGATCCACGAGCCCGGACGGGTGGCCGCGAGCACGCCGAGCGGGATCGCGATGATGATCGAGACGAACAGCCCCAGCAGCGTCAGTTCGGCCGAGGCCGGCAGACGGTTGCGGATTTCAGTGGCGACCGGCTGGCCGGTCGTGAGCGAATTGCCGAAATCGCCGTGCGCGAGATCGTTGGTGTAGCGGATGAACTGCTCGATCAGCGGCTTGTCGAGACCGAGCTTCTTGCGGATCTGCTCGACCGCCTCCCTGGTCGCAGCGGGGCCGGCGAAATACGCGGCCGGGTCACCCGGCAGCGCACGCGTCAGCAGGAATGTGACGATCACGACCCCGATCAGCGACGGGATCGCGAACATCAGCCGCTTGCCGATCATGGTCAGCATAACGCACTCCAAATTCGAAGTCTCGATCGCGCCGCGAGCCGTGCTGCGTTCCCTCCCCCCTTGTGGGGGAGGGTTAGGGAGAGGGGTGGCCCCAAGCGAGGTCGGAGTTCGTGGCTACCCCCTAACCCTCCCCCACAAGGGGGGAGGGAATGAGACAGGCTTGCCTCCCTCACTGAAGGAAGAGAGCGCAACACATACCGATGTGCCGCTGCCACTCGACATGACGCTTACGCCTTCACCAGCGCGCGATAATCGAGCCGGCGGTGGAACCAGTACTGATAGCCGGAGATATTCTTCTGCATCGCGACGTTGACGAAGGGCTGATACAGCGGGATCCGCGGGACGTCGGCGAAGGCGAGATCGACGAAGCCCTTCACGTCCTTTTCATAGGTCGCCATGTCGCCGGTCGAGGCCGCCGTACGTGCGCCGTCGATCAGCTTGTCCATCTCCGGCGACTTGTAACTCATGGTGTTGAAGACGGAATTGTTGCCATGATAGCACCAGTAGAAGAAGTATTCGGGATAATCGAGCCAACCCGAGAACACGTTGGTGTAGAGCGGCATTTCCTTCTTGTTCAGCTCGGTGCGCCAGTTGGCGCCGGGGATCTTGTTGATCGTGGTCTTGATGCCGAGCTGGGCGAGCGATTCCTGCACGAGGATGCAGAGCGGTTCGTTGACGCTGGCGAAGTTCAGGTCGAACGAGATGGTGGTTTCGAATCCGCTGGCGTAGCCGGCTTCCGCCAGCAGCGCCTTGGCCTTTTCCATGTCGGTCGAGTACTTGGTCGGCTGCGGCCAGGCGACCTCGGTCGCCTTGTCCTTGGCGGCGCCGAACATCGGATTGGCGAGGCCGAACAGCACCGCGTCGATGATCTTCTGATACGGCAACGCATAGGCGATCGCCTGGCGAACCTTGGGATTGTCGAACGGCGGCTTGGTGACGTTCATGCCGATATACTGGATGCCGTTGGAGAATGGCAGCGACACCACGTTGAGCTTGCCGTTGGCCTTCATCTCCTGGAAGTCCTTGAACGGCAGCTCATAGGAAATGTCGGCGTCGCCCCGCTCGAGCAGCGCGCGGCGGTTGCCGGCCTGCGGCACCATGCGCCAGATCACGCGCTTGATCTTCGGCAACGGACCGCCGACCCAGTCGTCGTTGCGCTCCATGATCACTTCGGTGCCGGCGGTCCATTTCGCCAGCTTGTAGGCGCCGGAGCCTGCGGTCTGCTGCTTGGTGTATTCGAGGCCCCAGGGATCCTTCTCGCTGGCGTTCTTCTTCACCAGCTCCGAGTTGACGATGCAGGGCACGATGACGGCGAGATCGGGAATCGTCAGACGATCTTTCCTGGCGAAATCGACGCGCACCGTGTTGTCGTCGACGACGACGAACTGCTCGGCCTTGGTGAGCGAGCCCGCGCTCATCTGGAAGGTCGGGAAGCCGCCGACCGAGACCGCACGATCGAGCGACCATTTGACGTCTTTCGCCGTGACCGGCGCACCGTCGTGGAATTTGGCGTTCTTCTTCAGCTTGAAGGTGACCGACATGTCAGAGATATTCATGTTGTCGGCGAGTTCGCCCTTGAACTTGTCGCGGTCGTAGTAGGGCACGCCGCCGGGGCCGCTCTTCATTTCGTGGGTGATCAGGCGGTCGTAGCAATTCCACGACACTTCGTAGCCGGGCACGTTGGTGCCGATGCCGTGGATGTCGAGGTTGTTGGGGCCGCCCTCGGAGACGATCAGCAGGGTTTCGGACCGCGCGTCGGCCTTGGCCGCGGACCAGATTGCGGGTGCAGGCGTCAATGCGCCGGCAGCGGCCAGTCCCGACACGGATTTGAGGAAATCGCGACGCTTCATGGGATGCTCCAACGCCTGAGGGGAAGTGGCTTTGGAACTGGATTCGCAAGGTTTGTGCCAATCCTTACGGGAAGCCTAATACCGATATATCTATCTGAAATATCGATCAAAATCGGAACACGGCCACGCCCGATCATCATGCCTAACCCGGCAGCATTGCATACAAAGGCGCATCTTTTGATTAATTTTTGAGCAAAACTGATCCACCGCTCCTTTGCTAAGCGCTGCAGACCGGCTGACGGAACTCATCTAGATAACACCTGCCGGCGAACGATCGCCTGGGGCAACTGGGAGAGCGACACATGATCCGGACGATTTGCGCCATCCTCTTCACTCTCGTCGTGATGCCGGCAGGGGCCGCGGGCGACAAGCTGCTTCTCGCCACGACCTATGACGAGGTCGGCACCAATCCCGACGGTTCGAAATACACCGGAACGGCCAATGTCGAGATTCTCTCCGACACCACATTCGCGATCCGCTGGAAGATCGGCAGCACCATCTACAGCGGATTCGGCATGCGCCTGAACGACACGCTGGCCGCGACCTACACGGTAAACGGGCAACCCGGATTGATCATCTACAAGGTCGGCGACGGCGGCGTGCTGAGCGGCTTGTGGTCGATCCGCGGCCAGAACGGCAGCGGCACGGACAAGCTGACACCGCGCAACTAAGCGCGGTCAGTCCGGCCAGATCAGTTCCTGCAACTGCAGCAGATTGTCGGCCTTGTCCTGCCAATCCGGGATAGCGATGTGCCGGACCGGATCGCTGGCGCGATGCAGCAGCATCAAGGTCATCAGCCGCCGCTTGAGATCGAAATCGACACCGGCGGCCGAATAGCCGAAGCCGTCGAACAGGCTGCGCACCCGGCGCGGCATGCCTGCGCACATGAAGGCGCTGGGGCCGAGCAGGTCGTATTCGGCCCTGCCCGTCATCACGTCGCCGAAATCAAACAGTCCTGCGACGCGCCATCCGGATCCGTCCTGGTCGAGCAGAAAATTCTCGGGGATGTATTCGCCGGTCAGGATCGCGGCCGGCCTGTCCAGCGCAACCCGCGCCGGCGCTCCGCGCAGCAAATCGTCAAACCCATCGAGGAACTTTGGCGCAAGGCCGAGGCGCGTGTGGCGATCGCGGCACCCTGCGATCTGCCCGCGCATAAAAGTATCCCAGTCTGGCTCGATGGCGCCGAGCGGTCCGGCCGGCACGCGCTGCACTTCGGCGATGGTCCGGCCGATGCCGGCGAGCACGCGCTCCTTGTCCGCTTCCGGCATCGACGGCCACGCCTGCGAGCCCAGCACGCCTGAAAGCCGCGTGATGACGAGGTACGGCCATCCGTCGCGCTCGCCCAGGGCGACAAGTTCGGGAATCGCGATGGCGAGTTTTCCCTGCAACAGCGCCAGCGCACTGCGCTCCGAGACGAACTGGTCGCGCAGCAGCGGCGGAAAAATCTTCAGGATGTGTTTGTCATCCAGCGCGATGACGATGTTGGTCCCGGTCGTGAAGACATGCGGCGCGGTGAATGGCAGGCCGTGGCTGCGCACGATATCGCGTGCGATCGGCAGCCATTGCGCCGGCTGGGCACGCCAGACGGCGAACGCTTCATAGTCGGCAAAGGTCGGCAGAGATGCAGTCATGGTGACGCTGAACCTATCTGTCGTCATTGCGAGCGCAGCAATCCATTCTTTCTTTGAATGGCGAGATGGATTGCTTCGCTGCGCTCGTAATGACGGGCTGACGTTACCGATTCGCCCACTCGAACCGCTGCAATGACGGACCGCGCTACTGGCAGAAATCCTCGCCGTTGATGCGCAGGCAGCGCGGCGCGGCAATCAGTTTTTGCCGGCTGCAGCCCTCTGCCGCGCCGATTTTCTTCAGCGCGCGCAACGCTGCCATGGTCGGCCGGTACCACAGATAACGCTCGTCCGTCAGTAGCGAAGCGCGCCGCAAACCCTGGATGGTCGCAGCCTCGAACGCGCCGTTGCGCTCGCCCGTCATGCAATCGAGCCGCACCAATTGCTCCTGAATCGCCTGCACGAGTTCGCGTCCCTCGAAGGTCGGACCGGCGCTGTCGAGCACGGTCGCCTCGCGCAGCCGCGACGCCGCCGCACGGGCCTCCTCCGCTTCCGGCGCATCGGGGAATAGCGACGCCACGAGATCGAAGGCCTCGGGCGTCTGGGCTTGCCTTGCCCGCGCCAGCACCAGCGAGGCCGAGGAAAGCGCTGGCGGTACGCTGGCCGGGGCCGGTATCGCCGATGGCACGGCGGCCAGCCGGAATTTTGCGGCAAGCGGCCGCGCTTCGGCAGCTTCCGGGCTGTCGGGGAAGCGTTCGATCAGGAGTTCGTACAGTGCGACGTTGCCGGTCTCGCCGGCGGCCGCGAAGAGCTGCTGCGCGGGCGTCGGCGCCGGCGGAGGCGGCACGAAATAGAAATCCAGTTCGAGCGACGTGGACTCCCATGGAATCTGCTGCTCGCCGGTTGCAATGCGAACGTGACGGCGAACGCTCTTGAACACGTCTTCCAGTTTCTCGCCCGGCGCGACGATGGCCTCGGCCAGCGCGCGCGTGTAGGGGCTGTTGCCGTCCTCACCGTCGGCCGCGGGCTTGCCCGAGCCGGTGGAGGAGGCAATGAACACGCCGTAGACCGCGCCCATCGGAACCAGACCCTGCGTCGCCGGCCCGACGCCGGGCGGAAACGGATTGTCGCGGCAGGCATCGACGATCAGGATGTTGAGTTGATTGCCGGCCGCCGACAACCGGTCGGCGATCCGCTTGACGCTGAGCGACTGCGCCGTGATGTCGGTGCGCTTTTTGATATCTGCGCTGACCGGCACCAAATAATTGGTGGAATCGCTCTCGACGCCGTGGCCCGCGTAATACAGCACCGACACCGTCTCCGGCCCGCGCGATCGGACCCGGTGCGAAAACTCCTCGACATCGGCCGTCATGCCCTTGAGGTCGCGGTCGGCGACCTCCGTGACTTCAAAGCCGACCTGACGCAATTTCTCGGCGACCAGCCGCGCGTCGCGCCCCGGGTTGTTCAGCCGGCCGAGCTTGGCGTATTTGGCATTGCCGATGACGAGCGCGAGGCGGGGCGCCGATTTCGGAACGGTTTTGCGCGGCTCACCAGCGGCCAGCGCCGGGGCGCATCCGGAAATCCATATCGCCGCCAGCCCGGCAATCAACAACCATGTCGCAGGGCGCGTTCGCATCGGCACAATCTGTCGAACCATCTGAACGGCAAGTCTAGGCGAACGTCGGTTGCGCACAAGGCCCGTCGT
>JAQSDT010000797.1 GCA_029946075.1 bacterium
GCATCGACTACGGCGGCGCAACGCGCCTGCTGGAAGTCGGCAGCGGCGTGGGCGCACAAACGGACATCCTGCTGCGGCGGTTCCCGGACCTGCACGTCACCGGCGTGGACCTGAGCGAAGCGCAGCTGGCCACTGCCGCCACCAACCTGGCCAAGACCCCGTGGTGCCGCGAGCGCTACACCCTGTTGCAGGCCGACGCCGGCAATCTGCCGTTCGGTGCGCGCGAGTTCGATTCGCGCATTCGCGGCGGGGAGTTGCTGCGACGTCACCAGCGACGGCACCAGCGCCGGCGCCGCAACGCTGTAGGCGACCGTGCCGCAGACCGCGATGAATCCGAGCAGCGACAGCAGCGGCAGCGTCATTTGCCCGAGCCAGAGCAGCAGCAGGATGCCGCCGAGCGCCGCCGCGCGCAGCGCCTCGGCGCCCGCCATCACGGCGCGGCGCGAAATCCGGTCGGCGAGCAGGCCTGCCGGGATCGCGAACAAGATGAAGGGCAACGTCAGCGCGGTTTGCAGCAGTCCGGTCAGGCCTTCGCCGACGCCGAGCAGCAACACCGCAACGATCGGCGCGGCCGCCAGCGCGATCTGCTCGGCCGATTGCGCGGCGAGGTTGGACCAGGCGAGGCGGTTGAAGGTCGGGGGCAGGCGGGGCGTGTCGGCGGCTTGCATCGGACGAGTTCCTGGCGATTCCATTTCGCCGCTATTCTCCCGCCCGGGGACGACCGAACCCACCCGCTTCCCGACAAGAGGGCGCCAGATGCAGTTGCAAATGAGTTGCAATAAGGTTGTCGGTCGGCTATCCCTTTGAAAATGGACGCACGAATGCCCGATCCGGGCCCGGAAACCACCGCCAAAAGCTCGAATGTGAGTTTGGACATGAGTGAGACGACCGCCGCCGGCTGGCGCGCAGACGCCGCCGTGGGCGCACAGAAGAGCCTGCCCGAAGTCAACTCGACCATCTCCGTGCCCTTTGGCGGGCACTGGTCGCGCCGCCTGCTGGCGTTTATGGGGCCGGGCTATCTGGTCTCGGTCGGCTACATGGACCCCGGCAACTGGGCCACCGACCTCGCGGGCGGTTCGAAGTTCGGTTATACGCTGCTCGCGGTGATCCTGCTGTCGAACCTGATGGCGATCCTGCTGCAGGCGCTCGCCGCGCGGCTCGGCATCGTCACCGACCGCGACCTCGCGCAGGCCTGCCGCGCCAGCTTTTCGCGCCCCGTCAATTTCATGCTCTGGCTTGCCTGCGAAGCCGCGATCATCGCCTGCGATCTTGCCGAGGTGATCGGCACGGCGATCGCGCTCAATCTGCTGTTCGGCATTCCGCTGATCTGGGGCGCGCTGATCACGGCGCTCGACGCCTTCCTGCTGCTGCTCCTGATGAACAAGGGCTTTCGCTTTCTGGAAGCCTTCGTCATTTCGCTGCTGATCGTGATCGCGATCTGCTTCGGGATTCAGATCGTGGCGGCGGCGCCGCCGATCGCGGCCGTCCTGAAGGGGTTCGCGCCGTCGCCCGAGATCGTCACCAATCCGGAAATGCTCTACATCGCCATCGGCATCATCGGCGCCACCGTGATGCCGCATAATCTCTATCTGCATTCGGCGATCGTGCAGACGAGGGCCTATGAGCGCACCAATGAAGGCCGCCGCGAGGCGATCAAATGGGCGACGACGGATTCGACCATCGCGCTGATGCTGGCGCTGTTCATCAACGCCGCGATCCTGATCGTCGCCGCCGCCACCTTCCACGCCACGGGCAAGACTGAAGTCGCCGAAATCGGCCAGGCCTATGAACTTCTGTCACCGCTGCTCGGCCTCGGCATCGCCTCGACGCTGTTCGCAGTGGCGCTGCTCGCGTCCGGCCTCAACTCGACGGTGACTGCGACGCTGGCCGGCCAGATCGTGATGGAAGGTTTTCTCCACCTGCGCCTGCCGAGCTGGGCGCGCCGGCTGATCACCCGCGGCATCGCCATCGTGCCGGTCGTGATCGTCACCGCGCTCTATGGCGACAGCGGCACCGCCAAATTGCTGGTGCTGAGCCAGGTCATCCTGTCGATGCAGCTGCCGTTCGCTGTCATCCCGCTGGTGAAGTTCGTCTCCGATCGCCGCAAGATGGGCGACTTTGCGATCTCCCGCGGCGTGGCCGCGATCGCGTGGATCGTGGCCGGCATCATCGTCGCGCTGAACGTGAAGTTACTGTTCGAGACGTTCTTCGGCTGAGGTCAGCCCAGAAATTTCGCGACGCCTTTGCGAATGCACGCCAGGATCTCGTCGTGCCGTTCCTCGAGGCGCGATACCGGCCCGCCGACGCCCAGCACGAGATCGCGTCCGCCCTCGCGCTTCGGCAGCAGCACGGCAATCACGCCGGCGTCCTGGACGACGATGTGCTTGGAGAACATGTAGCCGTTGCGCCTGATGCCGTTGATGATCTTCATCAGCGCCTTCAGTTCCATCCGTTCCTCGACAGGGCAAACGGCATTGATGCGGCGTAGCAGCCGCTCGATCTCGGCATCGGTGTGACCGCTGAGCAATGTGCGCCCGACCCCGGCGATCGCCAGCGGCCGGACCTCGCCGGGCTTCACCTCGAAGCGCAGGCGTTTGCTGGTTTGCAGGCAGTGAATGTACTGCGCATGCAGGTCGGACTGCGTGCTGATATTGACGAGTTCGTCCAGTTCACCGTGAACGTAGTCGACGAGCGCGAGGATGGCGCTGTCGCCGAACAGGCCGGTGTTCAGCCAGCCGCCCATCTGCGCGATCCGCATCGTCGGCAGGTAGGTGCGATTGTAGCTGTCGTAGGACAGGTATCCGAGCACGACCATGCTCTTCAGCAGCGCCGCTGCGCTGGAGGTGGGATAGCTGCACTTCGCCGCAACTTCCTTCAGCGAGATCGGACGTTTGACGTCCTCGAAGTACTCGAGCACTTCGAAAATTCGCTTCGCTGTCTTGATGGTTGAATTCATCGTCTTCCATGTGTGTAGGCGAATGCCGAAACAGTAACGGACTTTCCGCAAGGGAAGGGGTGGTTCGATCAAGATCGCTGCCGAAAGGCAGCATGGCGCCGTCGTCCGGCCAGTCTATATTACACATATATGTAAATAAAGACACATATCAGGAAAAGGTGGACTGTGTTCGGGGCGCCTCCTAATGTCCGGTGAAGCCAGACGGCACGCGATGACCTCATGCGTGGGGACAGCGTGTGACGCCCGGCAAGAACAACAGAAGCCGCAACCGGCCGTCGTACGGCCGTTATGCGTGCTCGATTGCAGGGAGGTGCCATGAAGTCGGGAATATCTTCGACTGACGCGATCGCCTGAAGCCGGCCGGACGCGTCGCCGTACGGGCCGTTGCCGCTCAGTCAAACCTTTTCGCCACGATCATGAAATCGCGCGGCGCGACAGGTCGCGCCCGGCACCCGTGCGCGTCGCGTCGCCCGCCTGCCTTCATCAATTGGGAGTTCTCTTGAATGGAATACCGTTTGCCGGAAGGCAGCTGCGATTGCCATTTCCACATCTACGGCCCCTTTGACCGATTTCCGGCCGCCAGCGAAGGCCGTTTCACGGCGGCAAGGCCCTTCACGATCGAGGACGCATTCGGCGTCTGGGACAGGCTCGGCGTCACGCGCGGCGTCATCGTCCATGCGGTCGGCTCGGGCGAAGATAACGCCGTCACCTATGATGCGCTGCGCCGGTATCCCGACAGGCTCCGTGCTGTTGCGATCCTGCGGCCGGATGTTAGCGACAAGCGACTCGATGAACTGACCGACGCCGGCTTCAAGGCGGTGCGCGTCACCATGATCCGGCAGGACGGCAAGCCGGTCTCGACGCTGGGTACGAGCTACGACGATCTGGTCAAGCTTGCGCCTCGCATCGCCGAGCGCGGCTGGCACGCGCAACTCTGGATCGAGAGTTCGGACCTCGCCACGGCGGCAGCCGATCTCGAGAAGCTGCCGCTGAACTTCGTCATCGACCACATGTCGCGGACCATGGCTGACAAAGGCCATGAGCATCCTGATTTTCGCGCCTACACCGATCGGCTGAAGACCGGGCGCTACTGGACCAAGATATCAGGCGCAGACCGCAACACACGCGTTGGCCGTCCCTATGCGGACACGGCGCCTTTCATGCGCGCCATCGTGCAGGCAGCTCCCGACCAGGTGGTGTGGGGCAGTGACTGGCCGCATGTCGGCCACACCGCGGAGACGATGCCCGATCTGCAGGACCTGCTTCGGTTGTTGCACGAATGCGTCCCGGACGAAGCCCTGCGCAGGAAAATCCTGATCGACAATCCAACTCGACTTTACGGCTTCTGACCAGATGACATCAACCAGCAAGCTCCCGCTCGAAGGCGTGGTCGTGATTGACCTCGGCCAGGTCTATCAGGGACCTTATGCCGGTTTCCTGATGGCGCAGGCCGGCGCGACCGTGATCAAGGTCGAACCGCCGAATGGCGAGCCGGTGCGTCATCGCGCCCGTATCAGCAAGGGCAACGCGGTCCCGTTCGCGATGCTCAACGCCAACAAGCGCAACATCAGCCTCAATTTGAAGTCCCCGGAAGGGGCGCAGGTTCTGAAGGAACTGGCGGCACAGGCTGACGTGCTGATCGAGAACTACGCGCCGGGTGTCCTCGACCGGCTGGGCGTCGGCTATGCCGTGCTCAGCGCGATCAATCCGCGGCTGATCTACGGGTCGGCCACCGGCTACGGCTTGTCGGGCCCCGATCGCGACAATCTGGCGATGGACCTCACGGTTCAGGCGGTGTCGGGCATCATGAGCGTGACCGGTTTTGCCGATGGTCCGCCGGTCAAGGCGGGTCCGGCTATCACGGACTTCCTCAGCGGCGTGCACCTCTATGCCGGCATTCTCACTGCACTGTATGACCGGGAGAAGAGCGGCCGCGGGCGGCTGGTCGAGATCGCGATGGTCGAGACCGTCTATCCGGCGATGGCCTCCAACCTCGCCGACGTGTTCAACCGCAAGGCCGCGGCGCCCCGCACGGGCAATCGTCATGGCGGGCTCGCGGAGGCGCCATACAACGTCTATCCGGCAACGGACGGCTATGTCGCCATCATCAGCGTCAACGAATCCCACTGGACCGGACTGACGCGCGCGATGGGGCGGACGGACCTCGCCGAAGACCCGCGATTGAGGACGGTGCTCGACCGGCTGAAGCACATCGATCTGACCGACCAGATCGTGTCGGAGTGGTCGTCACGGCTCACGCGCGACGAGATCACCGAGGCCTGCCGCACCAACAGGGTGCCGTGTGCCGCGGTTCGCAATTTGCTGGAGGTGACGGAGGACGAGCATCTCCACGCCCGCGGCATGCTGCGCGAGATCGAGCATCCCGAGTACGGCGAGATTCTGGTCCATCGCAGTCCGTTGATGCTGCACGACGCCGGGACGCCCGAATACATCCCGTCCGCGCGGCTCGGTCAGCACAATGGCGAGATCCTTTCGGAATATCTCGGCCTGAACGCCGGCGAGATCGATGCGTTGCGCCAGTCTGGCGCCATTTCACAAGCGTAACGGCGGGCCCGCCAAATTCGAGGAAACAACGACATGGTCAAGCTGTTTGAAAAAATTACCTTTCGGGGTGTCGAGCTCGACAACCGGATCGTCGTCTCGCCGATGGGCATGTATTCGGCTGACAACGGCTACGTCACGCCGTTCCATCTGGTTCACTACGGCAAGTTCGCCATGGGCGGCGCTGGCCTCGTGTTCGTCGAACAGACCTCGGTCTCGCGAAAGGGGCGCATCACCAACGGCGATCCCGGGCTCTGGGAGGACGGCCAGATCGACGGCATGCGCCAGGTCGTTCACGTCATCAAATCGCACGGCGCCAAGGCGGCGATCCAGATCAATCACGGCGGACGGAAATCCAGCCAGCAACGCGCCTTCAGGGGCAACAGCCATCTGACGGATCGCGATATCGAGATGGGGGAGGAGAGCTGGGTGCCGACCGGACCGTCGGACGTCCCGTTCTCCGACGGATTCCAGACGCCCGCGCCGCTCAGCAAGGAGGGGCTGACAGGCGTGCGCGATGCCTTCGTCGCGACCGCCCGCCGCGCCGTACTGGCGGGCTTTGACGTCATCGAGCTGCACATGGCCCACGGCTATCTGTTGCAATCCTTCCTGTCGCCGCTGGCGAATTTCCGCACCGACGAATACGGCGGCAGTCTCGAAAACCGGATGCGTTTTCCGCTGGAAGTGACCCGCGCCGTCAGGGCCGCGTTGCCGCCGGCCACGCCGCTGTTCGTGCGCATTTCGGCGACGGACTGGATCGACGGCGGCTGGGAGATCGAGGACAGCGTCATCTTCTCCCGCAAACTGAAGGAGCTCGGTGTCGATCTCGTCGACTGTTCGACCGGCGGGAATTTGCGCGCCGGATCGACCAACGCCAATCTGGCGCGCGGTCCTGGTTACCAGGTGCCGTTTGCCGAGCAGATCCGCCGCGAAGCCGGCATCCCGACCGGTGCGGTCGGGATGATCCGGACCCCGGACCTTGCCGAGAATATCCTGCAGGACGATCGCGCGGACCTCATCTTCCTCGCCCGCCAGATGCTGTTCAATCCGTTCTGGGCGCTCCACGCGGCCGAGCATTTCGGCCTGACCGGCAATTTCGAGAACTGGCCCGAACAATATGCGTGGTGGCTCGCGAAGTGGGGCGGCGCCCTCAGGGCCAATGGCGAAAGCCTCGACGGCCTCGAGAGATTCAGCGAAGCGGCCGAGTGATCGCGCCGGCGCGCGCAGCTAGTTCGACAATCGATCAATTCCAAAGGGAGGACGTAAAATGAAGAAAATGCTGACATCCTTGATTGTGTTCCTGAGCCTGACCTCGGCGCATGCGCAGACGGCGTCGAAGCCGGTGAAGCTCGGCGTCCTCAACGACCAGTCGGGCCAATATGCCGACGCCGCAGGGCCTGCTTCCGTCGAAGTCGCCAAAATGGCGATCGCGGACTTTGGCGGCAAGCTGCTGGGACAGCCGATCGAGCTGATCTTCGCCGATCACCAGAACAAGGCGGATATCGCGACGGGCATTGCCAGAAGGTGGATCGACACCGAGAACGTCGACGTCATTCTCGATATCGGTAACTCCGCGGTCGCGCTGGCGCTCTCCGATATCGTGCGGGACAAGAACAAGGTCATGATCGTGTCGTCGGCGGGGGCCTCGACGATCACCAACGAGCGCTGCTCTGCGAACAGCTTCCAGTGGACCTACAATACGGCGACGCTGGCGCGCAGCACGGCCAAGGCATTGCTGGGGCAGGGCGGCAACGAGTGGTTCTTCCTGACGGCCGATTATGCCTTCGGCCACGCCTTCGAGGCCGATGCCTCGGCCGTGGTCAAGGCGTCGGGCGGTAAGGTGGTCGGCGGGGTGCGCCATCCCTTCAACACCAGCGACTTCTCGTCGTTCCTGCTGCAGGCCCAGGCCTCCAGCGCCAATGTGCTGGCGCTCGCCAATGCCAGCGGCGATACCTCCAACTCGCTGATGCAGGCGCATGAATTCGGCCTGCTCGGACAGAAGAGCAAGATGAAGGTGGCGGCGCTGCTGTTCCAGATCACGGACGCCAAGTCGGTCGGTCTGAAGAACCTGCAGGGCGTGTTCACGTCGGAGGCCTTTTACTGGGATCGAAACGACGCATCGCGCGCGTTCGGCAAGCGCTTCTTCGACAAGGTCGGCCGCATGCCGACCATGGTTCAGGCCGGGATGTATTCGGCAACCATGCATTACCTGAAAGCCGTGCAGGCGGCGGGTACGCTCGATACGGCAGCGGTGCTGGCGAAATTCCGTTCGCTGCCGGTGAACGACTTCTTCTCGGAGAAGGGCTACGTCCGCGAGGACGGCATGCACATCCACGACTATTACCTGCTGCGCGCCAAGACCGTGGAGCAGTCCAAGGGCCCCTGGGATTTCTATGACGTCATTGCCACGGTGCCGGCCGACGATGCCAACATTCCGCGCGACCAGAGCAAGTGCGCACTGATGAAGAAGTCCTGATCGCTCGCATCCGACATCGGAGCGGCAGCCGCAACGCCGCCGCTCCGATTGTTTTTTGGCCAGAAGGAGGCCAGCTCACACCGAGCGCGTCAGCCCGCCGTCGACCCGCAAATTCTGTCCGGTGATGTAGGCGCCGCCTTCGGACGCAAGGAAGGCGACCGTAGCCGCGATTTCCTCGCTGGTACCGTAGCGCTTCATCGGCACTGCAGATCGGCGCTCGTCCGTGGCCGGCAGGCTGTCGATCCAGCCGGGCAGTACATTGTTCATCCGCACATTGTCGGCGGCGTATTCGTCCGCGAAGATCTTGGTGAATGCCGCAAGGCCGGCGCGGAACACGGCCGAGGTCGGAAACATTGCGCTCGGCTCGAACGCCCACGCCGTCGAGATGTTGATGATCGCGCCGCCGCGCTGCTGCGCCATGATCGTCGCCACGATCCGCGTCGGCCGGATCACGTTGAGCAGATAGGTATCCATGCCCTTCATCCATTGCTCGTCGGTGATCTTGAGAATCTTGTCGCGCGGGCCGTGGCCGGCGCTGTTGACCAGCACGTCCACGCGCCCCCATTTCGCGACCACGGCGTCGACCAGCCGCTGCAGATCGTCGTTCGACTGGTTGGAGCCGGTCACGCCGATTCCGCCGAGCTCGTTCGCGATCGCTTCGCCCTTGCCGGACGAGGAGAGGATCGCAACCTTGTAACCGTCCTGTGCAAGACGCCGCGCGGACGCGGCGCCCATGCCGCTGCCGCCTGCCGTAACGATGGCAACTTTCATCATGGATACCTTCGGATGATTTCGATGGCGGAAACCATGGCCGAACCTGACAGCGGCCGCAATGGCGCTGCTTGTCGAAGCCGGCGCCGCCCGGCATGGTCGGCTGCAACAATCTGCGGGAGGAAAAACAACAATGAAGCAACGCAGGATCGGCGCGACCAAACTGTAAGTCACCGAACTTGGCCTCGGCGGCGCGCCGATGGGTGAGTTCCGGGCGACGATCTCCGACGCCGACGCCACTGATCTCACCGATGCCGCCTATGAGGGCGGGGTGCGCTATTTCGACACCTCGCCATTCTACGGCTGCAGGACATCGCGCGGCTGTCCGCGAAAATCCCGGTCGAACTCTGGAGCGAATTGAAGCGCGAAAAGCTGCTTGATCCGGCGGCGCCGACGCCGAACTGAGCGTCTCAGTCCTGCGGCTCGGCCAGCACTTCGCCCGAGGCGTCGACGCGCAGCCAGCCGGACGGCGCCAGTCGCTGCTGCGGCAGGAAGCGGCCCTTGTAGTCCATCTTCTTGGAGCCTTCGATCCAGTAGCCGAGATAGACGTAGGGCAATCCGAGCCTGCGGGCGCGGGTGATGTGGTCGAGGATCATGTAGGTGCCGAGCGAGCGGTCCTGCTGCGACGGCTCGAAGAACGAGTAGACCATCGACAGCCCGTCGCTGAGCACGTCGGTCAGCGCCACCGCCATCAGCTCGTCGCCGCGTCCGGTAATCCCGGAATCGACGCCGCGCTTGCGGTACTCGATGATGCGGGTCTCGACATGGCTGTCTTCCACCATCATCGCGTAGTCGAGCACGGTCATGTCGGCCATGCCGCCATGGCGGTGCCGCTTGTCGAGATAGGCGCGGAACACCGAATATTGCTCCGAGGTCGGCACCGCGCTGCGCTGCTCGCCGACGACGTCGGCATTGCGCGCCAGGATTTTGCGGAAATTGCGCGAGGGGCGGAATTCGTTGGCGACGACGCGGACCGATACGCAGGCCCGGCACTGGTCGCAGGCCGGGCGGTAGGCGATCGACTGGCTGCGGCGGAAGCCGCCATGGGTCAGGAGGTCGTTGAGGTCGCCGGCCTTGTCGCCGACCAGATGCGTGAACACCTTGCGCTCGTGCCGGCCCGGCAGATACGGGCAGGGCGAGGGTGCCGTCAGGTAGAATTGCGGGGTGTCACGGGAGTGCTGGGTC
>JAQSDT010000798.1 GCA_029946075.1 bacterium
CCACGGCGCTGCTGGTTCACGTCGTCTCGCTCGACGGCGAGCCGAGCCAGAAAGAACTGGGCAAGCTGCACAGCCTGATCGAGAGCCGTTTCAAGCTCGACCGCGGCACCGCGGACAAGCTGATCGCGTCGGCGATGCGCGTCGAAGGCGAGGCCGTCGATCTCTATCACTTCACCAGCGTGATCATGCGATCGGTGGACGAGAAAGGCCGGCTGCGGATCGTCGAGATGATGTGGGAACTCGTTTACGCCGACGGTCAGGTCAGCGAGTTCGAGGACAATGTCGTCTGGCGCGCCGCGGATCTGCTCGGCATTTCCTCGCGCGACCGGATCGAGCTCAAGCACCAGGTCGCCGCACGGCAATCCGTCCCGCCGGTGGATGCCTCGAAGGCTGCCGACGCCGCCATCTAGCCCGCGGCGGCGTCACGCGCCTTGTCGAACGGCTTTGGCGCAGATGACGAAACTTTAATGTGCCGCGCATCGGGGCCGTAGCCGCGCACAAGCCTGAAAATATTGCATTTCAAGCGGTTGAGCGGTGCCCGCGCATGCACCGCATGCTTGCACATGACTTGCGTCACGGCATAAGCCTATGCTCTCGTCCGTGCCGTTAGCGGCCCATTTTGCAATTTGATTTAAAGAGCATTCCATCGTGACCGAGCGTGTGACGCTGATTACCGGTGCATCGGCAGGCATTGGAGCCGAGTTTGCACGCGTGTTCGCTTCGAACGGTCATCGCGTCGTGCTGGTGGCGCGTCGCGTCGAACGGCTGAACGCACTGGCGGACGAAATCACGGCGGCTGGCGGCAAGCCGCCGATCATCATTCCCTGCGATCTCGCTCTGCCCGATTCGGGGGACAGGATTGCCGAAGCGCTCGCGGCTGCCGGGGTCGAGGTCGAATACGTCGTCAACAATGCCGGTTACGGCCTGTTCGGCCGCGCCGTCCAGCGCGACCGGGCCGACCAGCTCGACATGATCTCCGTGAACATCCGTGCGCTGACCGACCTGTCGCTGCGGTTCTCCGATCAATTGATCCGCAATCGCGGCGGCCTGCTCAATGTCGGCTCGATCGCAGGCTTCATGCCGGGCCCGGGAATGGCGGTCTATTACGCCTCCAAGGCCTATGTGCTGTCGTTCACCGAAGCGATGCGCGCAGAACTCGCCCCCCATGGTGTGCGCGTCACGGTGGTCTGCCCGGGGCCGGTGCCCTCGGAATTCCAGGCGCGGGCCGGCTTCATGCCCGGCTTCGACTCGCTGGTGCTCAACGTCCAGCCGGCCAATGTGGCGCAGCAGGCCTATCGCGGCCTGATGGCGAACAAGCGGGCAGTGATGCCCGGAATAGGCATCAAGATCGTGCCGTTCCTGCTGCGGTTTTTCCCGCGCGGCTTCATCCTCGGCGCGGTCGGCCGGCTCCAGCTCCGCCGAAGCTGAGCAATTATCCATCTTTCGCGCGAAAAGCTGCCCCTCGTTGGGGTATTGGTCATCCTTGACCGCCTCTGGCCCGTCACTTGCTTTGAAATAGTTCGAGTGTGCGTGAACTCACGTCAAATTAAGATTCACTTAGGTAGTGTCTTGGTTTGAGGTGCCAGAGCAACGTCGATGTCGTTCCGGTCGAACAAAAATGGCGAGAATATCGTGCCCTTTCCGGGCCGACGGCTGCTGCTGACGGTGGCCAAGCCCGCGCCCCGGCTCCCGGTCCTGATCGTCCTGCACCAGGAAACCTCGACACCCGGCCGGGTCGGCAATGCGCTGCGCGCCCTCGGCCATGCCCTCGATATCAGGCGCCCGCGGTTCGGCGATCCCTTGCCGGAAACGCTGGCGCATCACGCCGGCGCGGTGATCTTCGGCGGCCCGATGAGCGCCAATGATTCCGACGACTATGTCCGCCGCGAGATCGACTGGATCGAAGTGCCCTTGCGCGAAGGGCGGCCGTTCATGGGCATCTGCCTCGGTGCGCAGATGCTGGCCAGACAATTGGGTGCGCCGGTCGCGCCGCATCACGAAGGCCGCGTCGAGTGCGGCTACTACCCGGTCCGCCCGACCGCCGCGGGCCACGCGCTGTGCCCGGACTGGCCGGCGCATGTCTATCACTGGCACGGCGAAGGCTTTCAGTTGCCCCACGGCGCCGAACTGCTCGCCGAGGGCGACGACTTTCCGGTGCAGGCGTTCCAGTACGGCCATGCGTTCGGCTTTCAGTTTCACCCCGACGTCACCTGGGCGATGATGCACCGCTGGACCACGCGCGGCTGTGTGCGCATGGAGCAGCCGGGCGCGCATCCGCGTCATCTCCACTTCGAAGGCCGCGCGATGCACGACGTGATCGAGCGGGCTTGGCTGAAGAATTTCGTCGACGGCTGGCTTGCACAAAAGCCGCGCGCCGTGATGCTCGACGCTGCGGAATAGCCGCCGCGCGGAATATCGCTGATGTCTTCGAGCGCCTTTCCAAATCCGTGAATGTGCTAGTGTCGTTGCCGTAAAGCCCGCGACTGCAAAACGGGCAAACGGGAGGCGACATGACCGGCGACGAATTTGCACGCCTGCTCGATGATTTCACGCAGTCAGCGGAATCAGGCGACGGCGCACGCTTCGCCCGTCATTTCACCGAAGACGGCGTCTACCACGATTACATCTACGGCCCGCATCGCGGCCGCGCCGATATCGCGCATATGATGCAGAACCTGTTTCACCGAGACGCGTCAGACTATCGCTGGGAAATGTTCGATCCCGTGTTTGACGGACATCAGGGCTATGCGTGGTCGCTGTCGAGCTTCACCTCGACCATTCCGCAGTTCAAGGGCAAGCACATCGTCATCGACGGCATGAGCCGGTTCATCCTGCGTGGCGGACTGATCGCCGAGTACCGCGAATCCGTCAATGGCGGCGTCGCGATGGCGCAGCTTGGCGTCGAGCCGATGCGAATGGAGAAAGTTTTCCGGCGCTGGAACGGATGGCTTCGCGAGCGGCCGGAAACGCAGGACTATCTGGCGCGGCCGAAGGGCTCGCGCGCAAAGCGTCAATAATGGAAAAGACAGGGAGAGATCGACGTGAACTATCAGCATATTCTCTACGAGGTGAGCGACCGCATCGCGACCGTCACGCTGAACCGGCCCGACCGAATGAATGCGTGGACCGCGACGATGGAGCGCGACGTGCGCGCCGCGATGGAGACGGCGGCTGCCGATGACAATGTTCGCGTCATCGTGCTGACCGGCGCGGGACGTGCATTCTGCGCCGGCGCCGACATGGAAGCGCTGAAGGAGATCGATCCCAACGAAATCCGGCGCGGCGAGAACACGCCGTTCGACATGAACCGCCGCGCCGACTGGCAGACGCGCTATGCGTACTACCCGGCGATTCCAAAGCCTGTTATCGGCATGCTGAACGGCGCCACCGCCGGCATCGGCCTCGTTCACGCACTGTATTGCGATTTGCGCTTTGCCGCCGACAACACCGTGTTCACGACGGCGTTCTCCCGCCGCGGCCTGATTGCCGAGCACGGCATCAGCTGGATGCTGCCGCGGATCGTCGGCCACGCCAACGCGCTCGATCTCCTGATGTCCGCACGGCGGGTCAGCAGCGAGGAGGCGCTGCGGATCGGTCTCGTCAACCGGCTCTATGCCCCCGACCAGTTGCGCGAACAGACCTACGCCTATGCGCGCGACCTCGCCGATTTCGTCTCGCCCACCGCGATCTCGGTGATCAAGCGCCAGCTCTACGACGTGCCGTTCCAGACGCTGGCCGAAGCCACCATCGACGCCAACCGCGAAATGCAGATCGCGCTGAAGGGCAGTGATTTCAGGGAGGGCGTGGCAAGCTTTGTGGAGAAGCGGGCGCCGAGGTTTACGGGGAGGTGAAGTGGGATTCGGGGGCGGGCTTGCCTGGGCCCGCCGTCGCCCTGCGGGCTATGGCGAGGCAGCCTTCGCTTGCTTCGCTACGATAGGGCACGGGCAGGCTTGCCGAGCCGTAGCTTGCGAAGCAAGCGAAGGCTGGTGGAGCCAGGCGGGATCGAACCGCCGACCTCGTCATTGCGAACGACGCGCTCTCCCAGCTGAGCTATGGCCCCGTCGCGACCGCCCCGAGATGACCCGAACCGATCGACAATCGGCGCCATTTACAGTCCCGCCCAAGGCCAAGTCAAGAACGGTTAATGTGCCGATTTTCGGACGATTTGCTGGGAACTTCCCTTGTTTGCAGGGGGCTTAACCGATATCTAGCAGGCGATCGAAGCCGTACTCCCCCCGGAATGAGTTCAAAAGCCCATGCTGGATCCGATTGTATTCGTCCTCATCAAGATCATCGAACTCTTCCGCTATCTGCTGCTCGCCTACGTGATTGTTTCGTGGCTTATCGCCTTCAACGTCGTGAATACGCGTAATCAGGTCGTTGCCGCCATAGCCGACTTCCTCTTTAGAATTACCGAGCCGGTTCTCGGACCAATCAGGCGGTGGCTACCCAATTTGGGCGGCCTGGATATTTCCCCGATTGTTCTGTTTTTCCTGCTGTTGCTGATCGAACTCTATCTCCAGAAGCTACTCTGACCGGTTCCCAGAAGCCACGCATGGATCCCTGGCGTTACTCCACCGCGGGCATCAGCGTCGCGTTACGGGTGACGCCACGCGGCGGGCGCGACGACATCGACGGGATTGAAACGCTCGCCAATGGACGCTCCGTAGTCAAGGTGCGCGTCCGCGCCATCGCCGAGGGCGGCGAAGCCAATCGCGCGGTCACGGAGTTGCTGGCGAAGGCGCTCGGCGTGCCCAAAGCGAAGGTGAAGATTCTGTCGGGCGTGACCTCGCGCCTCAAGCAGGTCGCCGTCGATGGCGATCCCGAAATTCTTGGCGAGACGCTGCGCGCCGTGACATCAGCAAAAACGGAAACCACGAAGGACTGAGATGACGGCACGCATCATCGATGGAAAGATCATTGCTGCGGAATTGCGCGCGCGCGTCGGCGAAGAAGTCGCCAGGGTCAAGCGCGAGCATCAGGTGATTCCAGGCCTTGCGGTGGTGCTGGTCGGCAGCGATCCCGCCAGCGAGGTCTATGTCCGCAGCAAGCATACGCAGACCCAGGCCGCCGGCATGGCCTCGTTCGAGCACAAGCTGCCGGCCGACGTCGCGCAGGCCGATCTGCTGGCGCTGATCGCAAAACTCAACAAGGACCCGGCTGTGCACGGCATCCTCGTGCAATTTCCGCTGCCGAAATCGATCAATACCGAAACCGTCATCAACGCGATCGATCCGGCCAAGGACGTCGATGGGCTGCATCCGAACAATGCCGGCCGGCTCGCCGGCGGTTTTGCCGCGCTGTCGCCCTGCACGCCGCTCGGCTGCATCATCCTGACCAGGAGCGTGCACGCATCGCTCGAAGGCATGAACGCCATCGTCATCGGCCGCTCCAACCTCGTCGGCCGCCCGCTGGTGCAGTTGCTGCTGAATGAAAACGCGACGGTGACGATCGCGCATTCGCGCTCGAAGGATTTGCCGCAGCTCTGCGCCCGCGCCGATCTCGTCTACGCAGCGGTGGGCAAGCCCGAAATGGTGCGCGCGGACTGGATCAAGCCCGGCGCGACCGTGATCGATGTCGGCATCAACCGCACGCCGCTGGCGGATGGCAAGACAAAACTGGTCGGCGATGTCGCCTACAAGGAAGTCGCAGAAGTCGCCGGCGCGATCACGCCGGTGCCGGGCGGCGTCGGGCAGATGACGGTGGCGTGCCTCTTGGTGAACACGCTGCGCGCGGCGTGCGCGATCCACAAACTGCCGGCGCCGGGGGTTTAGCTTTTCGTCATTGCGAGGAGCAAAGCGACGAAGCAATCCACCTTTCGGACTCGCGGGGCCATGGATTGCTTCGCTGCGCTCGCAATGACGGCAGGGGCCGTCGTCACCCCGCGCTGTTCTCGATCAGCCGCCGATAAAACCGGATCATGTCCGCATAGCCCTCGACGCTGAGCCGCTCATTGGTGCCGTGGAAGCGCTTGAGGTCTTCCGCATTGGCGCGCACCGGCGAGAAGCGGAAAATGGTGTCGGTAATCCCGGTGTAATTTCGCGAGTCGGTCGCGGCGACCATCAGGCCCGGCGCGACGATCACGTCGGGAAAGATTTCGCGGATCGTTTGATGGAGCCTCTGGTAGGACGCGCTCGCAATGCCCGTCACCGGCGGCGGGTCGGTATTGCCGGGCGCCGGGTCGATCGAAATCCGCTCATTCCGGACGGTGCGGCGGACGTGCTCGGTGACGCTCGCCTGCGTGTCGCCGGGCAGCAGGCGGAAATTCACGGTGGCGGAGGCGTTGCCCGGCAGCACGTTGTCCTTGTCGCCGGCATTGAAGATCGTCAGCGCCGTGGTGGTGCGAACCGCGGCTTCCGAAGGCGCGCTCTTCTCGAATTCCCGCAGCAGCAGCGGCTTGAACAACCAGAGATTCGACAGCACCACGCGGTTGAAGCCGACCATCTCAGGCGCAAGGGTATCGAACATTTGCGCGGCGGTATCGCGCACCTGCATCGGCAGGCGATGATCTTCCAGCCGCGCCAGCGCCGCGCTCATCATGCCGATCGCGGTGTCGCGCGGCGGCATCGACGAATGGCCGGGCGTCGCACGCGCCGTCAGCACCAGCGTGGCATAGCCCTTTTCGGCGACGCCGATCAGCGCGGCGGGCTTGTCGAGGCCCTTCATGATGCCTTCGGTGATCAGCAGTCCCTCGTCGAGCAGAAACTCGAGCTTGACGCCGCGCGCGGCGAGCAGCGCCGCGATCGCCTTGGCGCCGCGATGGCCGCCGACCTCTTCATCGTGACCGAACGCGAAATAGATCGTGCGCTTCGGACGAAAGCCGGCTTTCGCCATCGCTTCGGCAGCCTCCAGCATCGAATAGAGGTTGCCCTTGTCGTCCCACGAGCCGCGGCCCCAGATGAAGCCATCGGCAACGACGCCGTCATAGGGCGGATACTTCCAGTCCTTGTCGGTGCCCGGCGCCACCGGCACGACGTCCTGATGCGCGAGCATGGCGATCGGCGCCGCCTTGGGATCGGAGCCCTCCCAGGTGAACAGCAGGCTGTGGCCGCCGACGACTTCCCGCTTCACGGCGGTATGAAACGCCGGAAAGCTCTTTTCGATGTGCGCCCGGAGCCCCTGCAGCGCCTCGGCGCCCTGTTCGGGATTGAAGAAGTTCGAGATCGTGCGGAAGCGGATTGCCTCGCCGAGCCGCTGCGCGGCGCCTTGCGTATCGACATCGACGCGCGGCACGGCGGCGACCTGAAGCTGCCGCGAACCGTGGCTGAAGGTGTTGAACGCCAGGATACCGGCGAGGACGGCGATCGCGAGAATCGCGATCAGCAGGATGTTGCGGATAATTCTCAGAATGCGACGCATGGTGATACTCTCCTCTCGTCATTGCGAGGAGCGATAGCGACGAAGCAATCCATACTTCCTTGTGGCACTATGGATTGCTTCGCTTCGCTCGCAATGACGAAAACTTCTACTTCGCCTTGGCGCGCGCCATGCCTTCCAGGATCAGCCGGCGCGCGTCCTCGGCGTCGCCCCAGCGCAGCACCTTCACCCATTTGCCGGGTTCGAGATCCTTGTAGTGCTCGAAGAAGTGCTGGATCTGCTGCAGCGTGATGTCCGGCAGATCGCTGTAGTTCTTCACCTTGTCGTAACGCTGGGTCAGTTTTGACGACGGTACCGCGATGATCTTCTCGTCGCCGCCGGCCTCGTCTTCCATCAGCAGCACGCCGACCGGGCGCACGCTCATGACCGCGCCCGGCACGATGGCGCGGGTGTTGGCGACCAGCACGTCGCAGGGATCGCCGTCGCCGGACAGCGTGTGCGGGATGAAGCCGTAATTGCCGGGATAGCGCATCGCCGTATAGAGGAAGCGATCGACCACCAGCGTGCCGGCCTCCTTGTCCATTTCGTATTTGATCGGCTCGCCGCCCACCGGCACCTCGATGATGACGTTGACGTCGTGGGGCGGATTGGGACCGGTCGAGATTGCGTCAATGCGCATGAAGGGCTCCGCTTGGCGTTAGGGAAAGCGCCCTCAGCCGGACGCGTATTAGCGCCGGTTTAGACCGGTAGCGAAGCGGGGAAAAGCAGGAATTAGAGCATGATCCGGAAAAGTGGGCACCGGTTTTCCGAAAAGATCATGCTCAAAACAAAAGACCGAGCTTAGTTGGTCCAGGCGAACGCGACTTTATCGAGCGATTTCGGCCCGAATTTCTCCGAGGAGCGGGCCACCATGCGGCCGCCGAGCGCGCGATAAAACTCCGTCGCCGGGTCGTTGTCGGAGAGTGCCCAGATCACCATGCTCTTCAAGCCGCTCTGCATCAGGTCGCGGCGGGCGGAGGTGAACAGGCGGCGGCCGAAGCCGAGGCCCTGGAATTCCGGACGCAGATAGAGCTCGTAGATCTCGCCTTCGAAGTGCAGGCTGCGGGCGCGGTTGCGACCGTAATTGGCGTAGCCCGCGACCTTGTCGCCGAACACCAGCACGCTGACGCGGCTGCCCTTGCGGATCGCGCTGTCCCACCATTGCGGGCCGCGGCGGTTGATCAGCTTCTCCAGCTCGGCGCCGGGAATGATGCCCTGATAGGCAGAGCGCCATGCTTCGTCATGGGTAGACGCCACCGCGGCTGCATCCGCAGCCTTGGCCGGCCGAACCTCGATCAGGGTTGTGCTCATGACCCCGATCAAAGCAAGTCGGCGGGCGGTCTTCAAGGTCCATCGTTAATTATCGGTTAACCTGTGGATTTTTGGCATCAGTTGCAGGGGTTTCTGTACCGAAAGAGGACAGCGGCCGGTGTTATCAGGCATTTCGCCGTTGCGGGAATGGGTGAACGGTCGTTCGAAGGCCCCGAAATTCCCGTTCATGAATTCCGATCACGGAAAAATGCGCTGGATTTGATTCGCCGGCGGTATTCTGCTGGCGCATCCGCATTCGCCTCCCCGTGCCGTCAGGCCAATCCATGCATTCGGTCAAAGTGCTTTTTGCCGTAGTGGCTTGCGTCGTGTTCGGCGCGGGCCATGGCGCGGCGCAGCCCGCGCTCGGCCCGCAGGGCGCGGAAGGCGAGCCGCATCGCATGCAGCAATGGCTGGTGCCGTCGCCGGACTTCGGTCCGCATGCGCATGCGCTGTTGTTTCGCCCGCCGGGTGACGGACCGTTTCCGCTGGCGGTGATTGCGCATGCCACCACGCAAAACGTGCTGCGACGCGCGCAAATGCCGCAGCCGGAATACCGCGCGCTGTCGGCGTGGCTGGTGGCGCGCGGCTACGCCGTGCTGGTTCCGGAGCGTCCCGGCCACGGCGCAACCGGCGGCAAATATCTGGAAGACCAGGGCGGCTGCGACGAGGCCGACTACGCGAGGTCCGGACGCGCCACGGCAGATGTCATCGCCGCATCGATCGGCATGGTGCGCAAGCAATCCTTCATCCGGCCGGGCGGCATGATCGTGATCGGGCATTCGGCCGGCGGCTGGGGCGCGCTGGCGCTGGCGAGCGAAGACCCGAAGGATATTGCGGCGATCGTCGTCTTTGCGCCCGGCCGCGGCGGACACGCCAATGATTTTCCCAACCGGATCTGCGCGCCGCATACGCTGATCGCGGCGGCAGGCGAGTTCGGCAAGGCCGCGCGCGTCAGGGTGACGTGGCTGGTCGCGGCCAATGACAGCTATTTTTCGCCCGTCTTTTCGAAGCAGCTCGCCGATGCCTTTCGCACCGCCGGCGGCAAGGCGGATTTTGTCGCGCTCGCGGCCTATGGCAGCGAAGGCCACTGGCTGCCGGAGACCGAAGGCGGCGTAAAACTCGCCGCGCCTGAACTCGATCGCGCGTTGAAGCTGCGACCGACGCCGCCGGCCAAAAAACGATGACGCTGTATTTCCTGTTCAAATATCTGCACGTGCTCGGCGCCATCGTCATCCTCGGTACCGGCACGGGCATCGCCTTCTTCATGC
>JAQSDT010000799.1:0-5340 GCA_029946075.1 bacterium
CCTCGCGCTGGAATAATTCAAATCTGGTTGACTCTCTGTACCGATCGGTACAATCTCCCGGCTTAACCCACCCGGAGATCGTCATGTCGCGTCCGCCGCTGCCGCCCTTTACCCGTGAGACCGCCGCCCAGAAGGCCCGCATGGCGGAGGACGCCTGGAATTCGCGCGATCCGGTGCGGGTGTCGCTGGCCTATACCGAGGACAGCCGCTGGCGCAATCGCTCGGATTTTTTCGAGGGCCGCGCCGCCATCGTCGAATTTCTCACCCGCAAGTGGGAGAAGGAACGGGACTATCGCCTGATCAAGGATCTCTGGGCGTTCGATGACAACCGCATCGCGGTGCGCTTCCAGTACGAATGGCACGATGCCGCCGGCCAGTGGCATCGCTCCTACGGCAACGAGCAGTGGGAGTTCGACGAGCACGGCCTGATGCGGCGGCGCGAGGCCAGCATCAATGATGTCGTCATCAAGGAGAGCGAGCGCCGCTTCCACTGGCCGGCGCCGGGACCGCGCCCGGCCGACGTCGCCGGGCTGGCGGCGAGCCCGTTGTGACGCGATGCTGAACAGTCGCGTCGCCGAGCGAAGGGATATCCTGCGCGCACTCGGCGAAGTGTTCCGCGCGCACGGCTATGAAGGCGCGTCGCTGACGCTGATCACCGAGGCCACCGGCCTTGGCAAGGGCAGCCTCTATCACCTGTTCCCCGGCGGCAAGCAGCAGATGGCCGAAGAGGTGCTGGCCGACATCGATGGCTGGTTCGAGCAGAATATCTATGTGCCGCTGCGTAGCGCCGAGGATCCCGCGCGCGCGATTGCCGCGATGATCGCGGGCGTCGACCGGTATTTCGCTTCCGGCGATCGCATCTGCCTGGTCGGGCTGGTGGCGCTCGGCGTCGCGCGCGATCATTTCGCCGGAGCCGTCGACAGCTATTTTGCGCGCTGGCATCAGGCGCTCGTCGCCCTGCTGCGAAAGTCGGGCCTCACCAACGCCCAGGCGCAGCGCCGTTCGGAGGATGCGCTGCTCACCATCCAGGGCGCATTGGTGCTGGCGCGGGCACGCAATGATTCGAAGATTTTTCGCCGTGCGCTGAGCGATCTGACAACGCGCCTGCTGACGCCGGCCGAAAAATAAGCTGTCGTTCCGGGCAAGCGAAGCGCGACCTCAGATGCGCAATTGCGCATCGGGGGACCCATAGCCACAGGAAGAGGTTTTGCGAAGGCTCTTTCCTGAAGTGCCCAACACAAACATTCCGCGGTATGCGTCCCGGCGTTCGCCGGGACGACGAGAGAGCTACGACCTACGCTGCCGCCTTGTGCCGCGCGAGTTCGGCCTTGTAGAGCTCGAACTCCTCGGCCACGGCCCTGGCGATGCTCGGGCGCGCGCACAGCCGCTCGTAATACGCCTTTACAACAGGCCATTTTGCCAGCTCGATCGGCGGCGTCGCCATCGTCCAGTTGATGATGGTGACGAGGTAGGCATCCGCCACGCTGAAATGGTCGAGCAGGAATTCACGGCCCTTCAGATAGTCTTCGAGGTAGTCGAGCCGGGAAAGGTTCTTGCCGAGCACGTGGGTCTTCATCTCCGCCGGCGCGGTCTTGTCGAGCAGCGGCACGAACAGGCCCTTGTGCAGTTCGGTGCCGATAAAGCACAGCCATTGATGCAGGCGGGTGCGCTCGATGCCCGATGCGGCCGAGATGTTGGCGTCCGGGAAGCGATCGGCGACGTATTGCAGGATCGCCGCGTTCTCGGTCAGCACCAGCCCCTCGTCGGTGCGCAGCGTCGGCACGAGGCCGAGCGGGTTCACCTTGCGAAAGTCCGAGCCGTCCTTCTGAACCACCTTCGACTTGGGATCGACTTCGAGGTAGTTGGCGCTGGCGCCGGCTTCATACAGCGCAATGCGGGTTGCCAGCGAGCAGGCGAGCGGCGAGAAATACAAATCCATGGGTAGCCTCCTTGGGGTTTGATCGATCCGGCCGGGAGCAAAGGCGGGATTGATTTTTATACTGTTCCGCATAATATAAATGCGGTCAAGGAATTTCTTGCGAAATGGTACAAAAAAGTAAGAAGCCGCCGGTCACGCCGATCGACTCGCCCGTCCCGCCCAAGCGGCGCGGCCGGCCGCGCGCCTATCAGCCGGACGTGGCGCTCGCCAAGGCGCTTGATCTGTTTCGCAGGGATGGCTTTGCCGCGACGTCGCTCGACGATCTCTCGGCGGCGACCGGCATGAACCGCCCGAGCCTCTATGGAGCCTTCGGCGACAAGCGCGAACTCTTCATCAAGAGCTACCGGCGCTACCGCGAGGACGCGCGCGCGGCGATGATCGATATCTTCAGGGACGAACTGCCGATCCGCAAACGCCTCGACCGCATCTATGCGGTGGCGCTCGACATCTATCTGTCGGGCGAATCCCCGCGCGGCTGTTTCACGGTGATGACGGCGGCGTCCGAAGCGGTGGCCGATCCCGATATCCGCGCCATGGTGCTGGAAGGCTTTGTCGAACTCGACAAGGCCTTTGCCGCCTGCTTCAGGCTGGCCAAGGAGAAGGGCGAACTGCCTGAGAATGCCGATCCGGCCGTGCTGGCGCAGATCGCCTCCGCCACCATTCACACCATCGCCATCCGCGCCCGCGCCCGCGTGCCGCGCAAGGAACTCGAGGCGATCTGCAAGGGCGCGATCGATCTGATGATCGGGACGAAATAGGCGCCGTATTTGCTACGCCGCGCGCATCGCCGGACGCTGTTGGCGCAGCCACAGCACGGCGCCGGCGGCGGCCATCATCAGCAGCACCGAGAACCAGTTGAGCGGCTGCCAGCCCCATTTGTCCTGCAGGAAGCCCGCCATGAAGCTCGACGTGGCGGTCGTGCTGAACACCATGAGGTCGTTGAGCGCCTGGGTCTTGCCGCGCTCGTTCGGGCGGTAGCAGGTTGTCACCAGCGTGGTGGCGCCGACGAACAGGAAATTCCAGCCGACGCCATTGACGGTGAGCGCGATCCGGAAATTCCATTCGCTCATGCCCGTCAGCGCCGAGACGACGCCGGCCAGCATCAGCACCACGCCCCACGCCATCACATTGGTGGCGCCGAACCGATTGATCAGATTGCCGGTGAAGAACGACGGCACGAACATGCCGAGCACGTGCATGAAGATCACCCAATGGGCTTCCGCATGCGGAAAGCCGCAGCCGACGATGGCGAGCGGCGAGGCGCTCATGATGAACGACATGGTGCCGAATGCCAGCATGCCGGCCATGGCGGACGCGATGAAGCGCGGCTGGCTGGCGATCTCCCACAGCGGACGCGGCGGCACGCCGATTTCGGCCGGACCTGCCGCGGCAGTGGATGCTGCGACCGACGGAAAGCGGATGAAGGACATGATCGTGAACACGATCAGATGCAGGGCAAAGATCGCAGCATAGGTCGCCAGATACAGCGGCATCACCAGGTCGTGCGTGACGCGCACGAGGCTCGGCCCGATCACGGCGGCCGCGACGCCGCCGGCGGTGACCCATGAAATCGCCTTGGCGCGGTAGTTCAGCGGCACCAGTTCGGCCGCGGCGAAGCGATACATCTGCAGGCACGCCACCGCGTAACCCAGGATCAGGCCGCCGCCGCACATGATCATGAAGTTGCCGGTGTAGAGTCCCGCGCACATCACGGTGGCGCCGGCCATGCCGAACAGCGAACCGACGCGAAAGCCGATGCCGCGGCCGATCCGCTGCATCAGAAGCGCCGCCGGAAACACCCAGATCATCACGCCGACATGCTGCATGGTGACCGGCAGGTTGGCCAGATCAGCCCGGTGATAGAAGGTGATGACCGAAAGTCCGGTCGCTGCAAACATCATGGTGTTGCAGGACTGGCCGACCGCCTGGCACAGCGTGAGCAGCAGGAGATTGCGATGCGCGCGCCGGTCGAGCCCCGGCTCCGGATCGGCTTCCGGCTTGAGTCCGGAGTGGGGGTTCAGCGCATCCATGTGTTTTTTCTTGCCCGGCAAGGGAGGGATGTCGCGCACGGCGACGCCTGACCTTGTCCAGCAAAAATCGTCCCCGCTCAAGCCGTCAGAGAAAGATTTCTGCTGCCAAGGCCTGCATGCAGAGCATAACAGTGTCGCCGGCGTTGATGGGCTGACCAAATCGCGTAAGGTTCTCGCCGATGCTCAGGCTGAAGCCTGGGCGCATGCAGGGCGGGGCGCGGGGCCGGGGACAGCGATGAGCGACGATCTGACATTCACGGTGCAGCGGCCGCCGGCCTATGGCGAACTCACCGACCTCTTGCCCGGCCTGTTCTGGGTGCGGCTGCCGATGCCGACGGTGCCCAATCACGTCAATTGCTGGCTGCTCGACAACGGCACGGGCTGGACCCAGGTCGATTGCGGCTTCAACACCGACGACACCTTCGAGATGTGGGACAAGCTGTGGCGCGGATTGTTGCGCAGCCGCCCGCTGCAGAATCTCACGCTGACGCACGCGCATCTCGATCATGCCGGCCTGGCTGCCTTCTTTGTCAAAGAAGCGAAGTGCACGGTGCGGATGCCGCTGGCCGAATGGCTCAGCGCCTGGAAGCTGTGGCACGAGCGCGAGGAAGCGCCGGACGAACATTTTGCCGCCTTCATGAAGCGCAACGGCGCTTCGGCTGACGAAGCCGCGCAGGTCATCGCCGCCCAGCGCAAGCCGACCTATCTGGGGCTGCGCCCGCCGCGCGAGTTCACCCGCATCCGCGACGGCGACACGATCGCGATGGGCAAGCGCGACTGGCGCGTGATCACCGCGGGCGGCCACTCGGCCGAACACGCGCTGTTCTTCTGCGAAAGCGACAGGATTTTGATCGCCGGCGATCAGGTGCTCTCGCACATGACGCCGTCGGTGATCGCGCCCTCGGCGCAGCCGGAAGCCAATCCGATGCAGGATTATCTGGAGTCGCTGACGCGGCTCGAGGCGTTGCCGGCGGATACGCTGGTGTTGCCGTCGCACGGCCTGCCGTTCCGCGGGCTGCATGTCCGACTTGCCCAGCTGCGCGAACACCATCTGGCCCGGCTCGACGACGTCGCCTCCGCCATCACCGGCAAGGTCTCCGCATTTGCGCTGGCGCAGGAAGTGTTTCCGCGCGTGCTCTACGCCAATCCGCGACAGGCATTCGGCGAATCGCTCGCGCATCTCAACATGCTGGCCTCGCAGGGGCGGCTGACCCGCGACGTCGACGCCGACGGCGCAATCAGTTTTGCGCCGGTGTGATTGTGTCCGGCCTGCGCAGTGCCAGGGGTTGGCAGGTCGCCATGATCGGGCTCGGCAGCGCGACCGCGCAGCTCGATACGTCCGTCAACATCGCCTTCCCCGCCATCACCCGC
>JAQSDT010000799.1:5350-9909 GCA_029946075.1 bacterium
GTTCGAACTCGATATCGCCGACATCCAGTGGGTCGTGATCTCCTACGTGCTCACCTATGCCAGCCTGCTGCTGGCGCTTGGGCGCGTCGGCGACACGTTCGGCCATGCGCGCGTGTTCCGGATTGGTCTGATCTGGAGCGCAGCGGCGCTGCTGCTGGTCGGCTATGCGCCGAGCTATGGCGCGATGCTGTTCTTCCGCTGCCTGCAGGGCGTCGGCGCCGCTCTGGTGCTGAGCTGCGGCGCGGCGCTGGTGACGTCGCTCTATGACGAGGAACATCGCGGCCGGGCGCTCGGCATCTACACCATGATGATGGCGTTCGGATTGATGCTCGGCCCGCTGCTCGGCGGCGCCCTGACGGCGCGCTGGGACTGGCCGGCGGTGTTCTGGTTCCGGATTCCGGTGGCGATCGCGGCATTGCTGCTGCTGCGCGCGATGCCGGCCTCGCCGCCGCGCCGCGAGGGTGAGGGCTTTGACATCGTCGGCGGCATCGCGCTGACGACCGGCCTCGTCGCAATGCTGCTGGCGCTGAACCGGATGCGCGAGTTTTCCGCCGTCTGGTTCGCGCTGCTGTCCGCGATGGCCTTCGCCGCCTTCGTCTATCGCGAATCCCGCGCGGCGCGCCCGATCATCGCAGTCGAAGTCCTGAAACTGCCGGGGTTTGCGCTGCTCAACCTCGTCAGCGTGCTGGCCAATCTGGCGGCGTTTTCGGTCTGGCTGCTGGTGCCGTATTTCCTGGCGCGCGTGCCCGGTTATTCGCTGGCATGGAGCGGCGCGATCCTCGCGGCTGCCGCGGCCGGCGCGGCGCTGGCCGCCCCGATCGGAGGCCGCCTCGTCGGGCGCAGTATTTCGTCCGGCCGACTGGCGATCGCAGGTGCAATGGCGATCGGCGCAGGCCTGCTGCTGCTCAGTGCATGGACCGAGCAAACCCCGACGATCCTGCGCGTCGCGGGCCTCGTCGTGCAGGGCGTCGGCCTCGGCCTGTTTCAGCTGGCTTACTCGGATATCGTCACTGCGGCGCTGCCGCTCAGGGATCGCGGTGTCGCCGGCAGTCTCGCACTGCTGACGCGCACATTCGGCACGGTGACGGCGGCATCGATCGTCCTGATGGTGTTCGAAATCCTGCAATCGAACCGCAGCTTTGTCGAAGCCTTCCATCAGACGTTTCAATTCGCAGCGCTGCTGGCATTCGTCAGTGCAGGCTTGCTGGTGCTTTCACAGCGCAAAAACGACGCGTCCTAATATCCGCGCCCGCGGTCCACGACGTTGTCCAGCGCGCCGCCGGCCTCGAAGCGTGCGATCTGCGCTGCAACATATTTCGAAATCTCGTCCGGATCGGTATCCGCCGCGTTGTGCGGCGTCAGCACCACTTTTGGATGGGTCCAGAACGGGCTGTCCGTCGGCAGCGGTTCGGTGCCATAGACGTCGAGCGAGGCGGCGCCGAGCGTGCCGTCGTCGAGGCATTGCAGGATATCCGCCTCGTTCTGCAGGCCGCCGCGGCCGGCATTGATCAGCACCGGCGCGCCAAGCGGACTGGTCCGATTGAGCTTTGTGAACAATGCGCGGTTGAGGATGTGCCGCGTCTCGTCCGTCAGCGGCAGCAGGCAGACCAGAATGTCGGTCCGGCGCAGGAACGGGTCGAGGCCGGCATTGCCGTGAAAACATTCGATGCCGTCGATCGTCCGCGGGCTGCGGCTCCAGCCGGCGACACGAAAGCCCAGCCGCTTCAGCACATCGGCCGAATCGGCGCCGAGGGTACCGAGCCCCATCACGCCGACTGAAATGGCGTTCGCCGCCCATTGCGATTTCGGCGACCAGTGTTTTTCGCGCTGCGACTGCCGCAGGTAAGGCTCCTGCCGATGATGCATCAGCACATGCAGCGCGACATATTCGCTCATCCGCGCGGTGAGGTCGGTGACGGCGACGCGCACCAGCGGCACATCGGGCAAGGAGTTGTCCGCCATCAGCGCGTCGACGCCGGCGCCGAGATTGAAGATCACGCGCAGGTTCGGGAAGGCGGCGAGATCGCCCGGGCGCGGCTTCCACACCGCGGCGTACTGCACCTCGGCGGGATCGTGCGGCGCGTCCGGCAGCAGCAGCACGCGCCGGTCCGGGCACACTTCGTCGAACCGGTCTTTCCAGCGCAGCGGCGACCAGTTCTCGGAACCGCCATGCACGAGAATGGCGAGCGCACCCTTCTTCATCCCGTTCCCCTTCGCGTCGTCACGCAACGTGACCCGTATCACATTATCGATCGAGCCGTTTCTTTATCGCTATTTCATCAGTCAACAAAGGAAACTGCATATGCGCAAATTGATCCTGGCTTCGGCCTTCGCTCTCGCTTCCTTCGTGGCACTGGCCGCCGACGGCCGCAATCTGGTGCTTGCCGCTAGCGATACGCCCGCCGCAGCCGCCGAGACCGCCAAGCCGGCCGCTCCCCCGAAGCAGACCGCGAAGAAGCCCGTGCGCGAGACCGACGAGCAAAAGGCCCGCCGCATCGCCGCCAGGTATGGCGTCTACTGGTAAGGGACAAATCCCCAATTATCCGTCATCCTGAGGTGCGCGCTCTCGCGCGCCTCGAAGGATGTACGGCCTTTGGCCCATCCTTCGAGGCTCGCTAACGCTCGCACCTCAGGATGACGAGGGTGGTTGTTGCTCCGACCGCAGCTCCGACTCCCGGCGGAATTCCCCACAATTTCTTCGACGCCCCTGTCGGCACCGGGCATACTCGTTCGTCATTATGACAACGGAGATGCCTCGCCATCATGCTTTACGCCATCCTTTGCTATCACGACGAAGACACGGTCGGTTCCTGGACCAAGGAACAGGATGCGGATGTCATGCAGAAATTGTCCGTCGTGCAGGAAAAACTCACCAAAGAGGGCCGGCTCGGCCCGGTCGCCCGGCTGTTGCCCACCACGGCGGCGACCACCTTGCGCAAGGAAGACCCGCCGCTGGTGCTGGACGGGCCATTTGCCGAAACCAAGGAGCAACTGCTCGGTTTCTACGTGGTCGACTGCAAGAACCTCGACGAGGCGCTCGACGTCGCGCGCGATCTCGCCCGGGTCAATCCCGGCGGCGCTTATGAGATCCGCCCGGTCGGCATGTTCACGCCGGGGAGTGTGAAGTTGTGACCGATACCGCCTGGATCGATGCCGCCCTGACGTCGGCACGCCCCCAGGCGGTCGGTGCGCTGTTGCGCTATTTCCGCAATCTCGACACCGCCGAGGAGGCGTATCAGAACGCCTGTTTGCGCGCGCTGAAGACCTGGCCGCAGAACGGCCCGCCGCGCGACGCCGCGGCGTGGCTGATCATGGTCGGGCGGAATGTTGCGATCGACGATATCAGGCGCGGCAAGAAGCAGGAGGCGCTGCCCGACGATGCGGCGATCTCCGACCTCGGCGATGCCGAGGAAGAACTCGCCGAGCGGCTCGACGGCTCGCACTATCGCGACGACATTCTGCGGCTGCTGTTCATCTGCTGCCATCCGGATTTGCCGGCGACGCAGCAGATCGCGCTGGCGCTGCGCATCGTTTCCGGCCTGACCGTCAGGCAGATCGCGCGCGCCTTCCTGGTATCGGAAGCGGCGATGGAGCAGCGCATCACCCGCGCCAAGGCGCGTGTGGCCGACGCCAATGTTCCCTTCGAGACGCCGGGCGCGGTGGAGCGGTCGGAGCGCCTCGTCTCCGTCGCGGCGATGATCTATCTCATTTTCAACGAAGGCTATTCGGCGAGCGGCGATACCGCCGATATCCGCAAACCCCTGTGCGAGGAGGCAATCCGCCTCGCGCGGCTGCTGCTGCGGCTGTTCCAGAGCGAGCCGGAGATCATGGGGCTGACCGCGCTGCTGCTCCTGCAGCATGCGCGCGCGGAGGCGCGGTTCGACGGCGAGGGCGCGGTAATCCTGCTCGACGATCAGGATCGCTCGCTATGGAATCAAACCATGATCGCCGAGGGCCTCGCGCTGATCGACAAGGCGATGCGCCATCGCCGCAGCGGGCCTTACCAGGTGCAGGCGGCAATCGCGGCGCTGCATGCCCGTGCCGAAAAACCCGAAGAGACCGACTGGACCCAGATCGATCTGCTTTATGGGGCGCTCGAAATCATGCAGCCGTCGCCGGTGGTGACGCTCAACCGCGCCGTTGCGGTCTCCAAGGTGCGCGGGCCGGAAGCCGGGCTCGAGATGATCGAGCCGCTGGCGCCGCGGCTGTCGAACTATTTTCACTATTTCGGCGTCCGCGGCGCCTTCCTGATGCAGCTCGGCCGCAACGACGAAGCCCGCACCACCTTCGATCGCGCGATTGCGCTCGCCAACACTTCGGCCGAAGCCGCCCACATCCGCATGCACCTCGACCGCCTGCAGCGCGACAGCCAGCCGCGCGGCAAGAAGGCGGGGCAGTAGACGACAACTCTCTCGGTCGTCATGGCCGGGCTTGACCCGGCCATCCACGTGTCCGCCAAAGTCGCAGGAGGACGTAGATGCCCGGGTCAAGCCCGGGCATGACAAGGCTGGAAAATTCTTGATTCCGTCTGTCGAATTCCGCTCCGCTCGTTCGTCTTG
>JAQSDT010000800.1 GCA_029946075.1 bacterium
GATCGACCGGGTGTACAATTACCACCACGCCACGCTGCATGCGCTGGCCGAACTGCTCGCTGCCGCAGGTCTCGAACATCCGAAGCAATTGCGGCCGATTCATTTCTCGCAGCGCGCCGGAACCACCGACGTCCGCACCTTTGCGCAACTTTATCCGGCGCTTCGTCCGGGCGAACTGATCGAAGGCACGGAAGATCGGCGCTTCCGCGATGCCTGGGCGATGGCACGCGCAGATTCGTTTCAACCTGCGGGGTAGTTGACTAAAATTCGCCGTGGAAGCGGCCGGAGAAGACGTGAACCGGGCCGCGATCGGCGTTGTAGGCGGGATTGGTAATCAGCTGATAGTCCGCGGTCAGCGTCAGCTGCTTGTTGATCGCATAGGCGTAGTAGGTTTCGAGGATACGCTCCTTGCGATAGTTGAGCTGCCCGTCGCCGATCAGCACGCCGAGGCCGCCGGCCGCGATGAAGTCTCGGTGATCTCGCGACAGCGCATTGATAGCACCGCCGATGCCGATCACGTCGTCGGGCCGGCCCCAGCGGATACCCTTGATCGAGGCGCCCATCGACAGCGAGGCATCGATGTCGGTGAAGGCCATGATCTCGGTCTTGCCGTTATTCCAGCTCCAGCGGCCGAACAGGCCGAGGTCGTCGGTCAAAGTCTGCTCGACGCTGACGACGTAGCCGTATTTGATGCGGCCGGTGCGGGTCTGCGAGATATCGAGATTGAACGCCGGGTTGTTCAGCGTTTCGCGGTAGCTTCCGGCATTGATGCTGTTGACCCAGCCGATGGTGCGCACCTTGCCGGGCATCGAGAACAGCGAGTAGCGCAGTTCAAGTTCGCCGACATAGCTGCCGCGCTGGAAGACGTTGGTATCGAAAGCGTTGGAGTTCGAAACCGCCTGCGCCAGGAAATAGCCGCCGCGCATCGCCCAGTGCTTCTGGTTGAGTTCGGCGGTGACGCCGTAGGTCAATCCGACCTTGTCGGCCGAATAGTCGAACGCGCCGGGCGCCCACATCGACCAGTTCATGAAGTCCTTGCGGGTGTCCTTGGCGTAGGCGTTGCCGTCGAATACGTCGGGGACGGCGAACTTGCCGGCCTGGATGGTCAATCGGTTGACGTCAACCTTGCCGCCCAGCTGGGTCGCGCCGCTGGCGAGTTCTTCCTGCCCGCCGCCGAAGCCGAAGGTCTGGCGCAGGAACAGCCGCGAGGTGTTGTAGTGCGGGTAGGGGAAGTTCGATTTCTGCGCCTCGCCGTTGGGAAATCCGGCGGCGCCCGTGGTGTCGTTGAGGCCGAAGCCCTGAAGCAGTTCGGGATTGTAATAGACCTCGCCACCTTCCCAGAGCCGTGCGTTCAGATAGAGGCTGTTGCTCCAGGTCGCCTGCGCCTGCCGCGCCGTCGTAAAACTGTTCGGGCCGGTATAGGGCGCGCGGAAGCCGGGATAGCCCTGCGGCAGATACGTCGTCTGGCCGTGGATTTCCCAGCGATCGGACTCCGGATTGATCCAGTCTTCGGGTGTCCTCGATCCCGGGCCGCCGATCTTGCGGTTGAGGCCGATGCGAACCTGCTGCAAGTCGAGCGCCGTCGAGGTGTATTGCGCACCCGAGGGGAAGCGCACATTCGCGCGATCGAACTGGGTATAGAGATATTCGGCCTTGATGCTCCAATGCGGCGCGAAGCCGTATTCGACGCCGCCGCCGGCGGCCCAGCCGGGCCGGACGTGGACATGCTTCTGGTCGGGACCGACATCGGGCGTGTTGATGTAGCGCTCGCCGGCGTAGGCAAAACCGCCCGTGGCGTAGAGCAGCCAATGGCCGCTGGCATAGCCGAGGCGGCCCCGCACGGTGCCGACATAATCCAGTTGCTGCACCACCTCGTTCTGCGCCCCGGTCAGCGTGGCGATGATCGAGTTCGAGATCAGGTAGTTCGGAAAGGTCAGGTCGGCCTCGACGCCGAGCAGCAGGCCGGACGGCAGTCGCATATTGTAGCCGCCCTGCACGCCGCCGATGACGCCGCTAAAGACGCTGTTGTTGACCGACACCGCCAGCGGATCGGTTAACACGGCGCTTCCGGCGCCGCGGCCGTAGCCAGTGTGTCCGCCGATATAGAAGCCGCTCCAGTCGAAGGCTGGTGCAAGGGCGGGCGCCTTGAGCCTGAGGTCGGCAGCTACCGCGGGGGTGCCGAGCGCGAGCGCGCCGAATGCGGCGCCGGCCAGTGCTCGTTCCAGGGATCGGCGCTTGCGGTTCATGGCAGGATTCACGGCACGAACGGATTTTGGATCGTTCGTCATCCCTGCAGATTCGAAGGCCAGCCGCCACTCAGCAAATAACGTCATCAACCCCGTCGCCCCCGATCGGATATTGCGGCTCCCCGGGTCGAACGCCAGACCGGGTACTCAGCCGTTTACCGTCCGACCCTTATTGCAAGTAATTCGCAATAGCAAGAAGGGAGCAGTATTTGCAATCAGATGCCATGGCTGCGTGACGTGGATGCAACATTGCCCCGGACGCCCGGATGCGCCGTCGATGGCCTGTGAGGCGATGGGCCCAAAAAAGTTGACCCGCCCGGGGGGACAACCGGGCGGGTCGGGTGCGGCACGGGGTGGATGAGGCGCCCGTGCCGGACGCGGATCCACAAACCGAAGTCAGCCGCTCAAATCAGTAACCGCAGGTACGCACGCGGCCCATGTAGTTGCCGTAGGCGTCGAACTGGCGAACCCAGCCGCAGCGGCGATAACCGTCGTAGTAGTAACCATTGTTGGCGCTGGCGGCGATCGTGCTGCCGACGATGGCGGCACCCACGAGGCCGGCTCCGACATAACCCCAGTTGTTGAACGGCTTGGCCTGGGCGGAAGCGACGCTGCCGGTGACGGCGAGAGTGACGAGAGCGAGAGCGGCGAACTTGGTCTTGATCGACATTGGAAGTCTCCATCCTTGTTTGAGCGGCCATTGTGGTCCGCATGCAAGTTGGACGAAGCTCCCGTCGAAGCGGTTCGAAACGACACCCGGAAATATGGTTTCGTCAATTATTTCCTAGATATTTCAATATGTTGCATCACCACTTCGGCTTGCGACGAAACAATTCGACGTCGAATTTGTCGACGTCGTCGAGCAATTCGCAGAACGCGCGTGCGCCGTGCGCGAGAAGTTGCTCGCCTTTGTCTGCTGTTGCCTTGGTGGCATCGCCGACGGCGCCGCATGCGTGCAGGTCCTGCGCCTGCCAGGCGAACGGCGCGGGCCTGTTGGTGGAGAGCCAGCGAAACTTCTTCTCCATCGCGATGGCAGAAGACGGAAAATCGCCGATCGCGTGCGTGCGGACGGTGTGCGGATAGCGCGCCAGCATGATCGAGGTTTCGACGGCGCCGCCATGGATGCCGTGGCGCAATTCGTCTGCCGAAAACAAGCCGTCCGGTACGCCGAAGCGCGACCAGCTCGTGGTGACGGCGAGCATTTTGTGATGCGCGCGCAGATCTTGCGCGATCAGCGACATCGCTGCGCTGTTGCCGCCATGGCTGGTCACGATCACGAGCTTGCGAAGACCCTTGGCTGCGACGTCTTCGCCGATCGCCGTCCACGCCTTCAGCGCGACGTCGGTCGGCAGCGTCTGCGTACCCTCAAAATCGATGTGCTCGGTGGAAATGCCGATTTTCTGGATCGGCAGGAACGTCACCGGCATCGTATCCGGCAGCAGCGCGCGGACCCGTTCCAGATAGGCCTCGCCGATCAGGACGTCGGTTTCCAGCGGCAAATGCGGGCCGTGCTGCTCGGTCGCGGCCAACGGCAGCACCGCGATCCAGCGCGCGGTATCGGCCGGGGTGGTGTCGGCCCAGTGGATGTCGGTCCAGTCGCGGGGCGGAACAGGTGTAGCCATCAAGCGAAGCGTTTCTTTGGACGGATTTGCAGGGTAGTTTGTCGGTGAATCCGGGGACCGATTCAGTCTCCGTTGCCCCTTCCCATCATGGGCCAGAACGATCGACGGAGTCCAACCATGAACCCGGCCTTTTTGCCGCGAGCGTTAACCGCAGGGCTGCTGGCGCTGACGGCGCTTTGGACGCCGGCACGCGCCGAAACGCTCGACAAGATTTCATTCGGTACCAACTGGGTCGCGGAAGCCGAGCATGGCGGCTTCTTCCAGGCGGTGGCCGACGGCACCTACAAGAAATTCGGGCTCGACGTCACCATCGTGCCGGGCGGCCCGAACACCAACAACCGTATCCTGCTGATCGCCGGCAAGCTCGACTTCTTCATGACTGCGAATACGCTGCAATCGTTCGACGCCGTCATCAACAAGGTGCCGGTGGTCGCGATAGCCGCGATCTTCCAGAAGGACCCGCAGGTTTTCCTGACCCATCCGGAATTCAAGTTCAGCAAGATCGAGGACCTCAAGCCGCTGACGCTGTTCGTCTCCAAGGAGGGCGTGGCGAGCTATTACCAGTGGCTCAAATCCGAATACGGCTTCAGCGAGAGCAAGGTCAAACCCTATACCTTCAATTCGCAGCCCTTCATCGTGAACAAGCAGAGCGCGATGCAGGGCTATGTCACGTCGGAGCCCTATGCCGTGCAGAAGGCGGCCGGCTTCAAGCCGGGCGTGGTGTTGCTCGCCGATTACGGCTTCAACGCCTATTCGACGCTGATCGAGACCCGCCGCGAGGTCGTCGACAAGAAACCCGACCTGGTGCAGCGCTTCGTCGATGCCTCCGTGATCGGCTGGTACAATTATCTCTACCGCGACAACGCCGCAGGCAATGCGCTGATCAGGAAGATGAACCCGGAAATGACCGACGAGCTGCTGGCCTATTCCACCGCCAAGATGAAGGAACACGGCATCGTCGATTCCGGCGATACGCTGCGCGACGGCATCGGCGCCATGACCGACGCGCGGATGGCGAGCTTCTTCGACAAGATGGTGCGCGCCGGCGTGGTTCGCCGCGATATCGACTATCGGCAGGCCTATACGCTTCGCTTCGTCAACAAGGCCGTCGGCGTCGATCTGCGGCCGAAGAACTGACGGGAGGATCGCGTCCGTGTCATCGGCAGCGCATATCGACGGCGGCGCTCACGCTGTCCGCCTTCGCGCCGTCACGAAAACCTATGACAACGGCGTCACCGCGCTGGGACCGCTCGATCTCGACGTGGCCAGGGGCGAGTTCATTTCGTTGCTGGGACCGTCCGGCTGCGGAAAATCCACTGCGCTGCGGCTGATCGCGGGGCTTGCCACGCCGAACTCGGGCACGGTGGACGTTGCCCATCACGTCGGCGCCGCCAAGGGGCGTCATCCCATCGGTTTCGTGTTTCAGGAGCCGACCCTGATGCCGTGGGCGAGCGTGCGCGACAATGTGCGCCTGCCGTTGAAGCTGGCGCATTTGCCGTCGAACGAAGCGGACGGGCGTGTCGCCGAGGCGCTGGCGCAGGTCGGGCTCGCCGAATTCGCCGATGCGTTTCCGCGCGAACTCTCCGGCGGCATGAAGATGCGCGTGTCGCTGGCGCGCGCGCTGGTCACCGATCCGGATATCTTGCTGCTGGACGAGCCGTTCGCGGCGCTCGACGAAATCACGCGTTTTCGCCTCAACAACGACCTGCTGATGCTGTGGCGGAAGCTTCACAAGACCATCATCTTCGTCACCCATTCGGTGTTCGAGTCGGTGTACCTGTCGCAGCGCATCGTCGTGATGACGGCACGGCCGGGCCGCATCGCCGGCGAGTTTCGCATCAAAACGGCAGAGCCGCGCGGCGCGGAATTCCGTACCTCGGCCGAATATGCCGCGTTCTGCCGCGAAGTCTCCGGTGCGCTGGCGCCGTCCTATGCGAGGCGGCACAGCGCATGAACATGCTGCAAAATATCACTCGTCTGCTGCTTCCCGCCGTGGTTCTCGCGACCGGCCTCGTGCTGTGGGAAGGGGTCGTGAGGGTCAACGACATCCCGCCCTATGTGCTGCCGAGCCCGCTGCTGGTGTTTCAGACGCTCGTCAGCGACTGGGCGGTGCTGTCGGAATCCCTCGGCGTCACGCTGCTCACCACACTGGAGGGGTTCATCGCCGCCGCCGTTGGCGGGGTCGCGCTGGCGCTGCTGTTCAACCAGTCGAAATGGCTGGAATATTCGCTGTTTCCCTATGCCGTGATCCTGCAGGTCACGCCTGTCATCGCGATCGCGCCGCTGCTGCTGATCTACCTGCCGCAGCAGACCGCCGTGATCGTCTGCGCCTGGATCGTCGGATTCTTCCCTGTTTTGTCCAATACCACGCTCGGGCTGAACTCGGTGGATCGCAATCTGGCCGGGCTGTTCCAGCTCTACGGCGCGTCGCGGCTGCAAACGCTGCGATACCTGAAATTGCCGGCGGCGCTGCCCTATATTTTGGGCGGATTGCGCATTGCGGGAGGCCTGTCGCTGATCGGCGCCGTGGTTGCCGAAATCGCCGCCGGCTCGGCCGGCTCAGGCTCCGGACTGGCGTTTCGTATCGCCGAGTCCGGTTACCGGCTCAACATTCCCCGAATGTTTGCGGCTCTCTTGCTGTTGTCCGCCGCCGGGATTGTCATCTATGGGGTGCTGGCGCTAGTTTCGCACCTCGTATTGCGGCGCTGGCACGAAAGCGCGCTTGGAAAGGAAAGTTGATGGCTGCCTCGAATATCTCGTCCGAAAAGATCGATCTTTTGGTCTACGGGCCCATCAGGCCAATCCTGCAAAACGGCTTCTCGGACCAGTTCGTCCTGCACACCGCCGAGACCCGCGCCGATCTCGAGCGTCTGACGCCGGACGTCCTGGCGAAGATTCGCGGTATGGCGGTGACCTACCACTCCGTGCCGGCGGACGCCAAGGCGCTGGCGCATTTTCCGAAGCTCGAAATGATCGCCAGCTTCGGCGTCGGCTACGACCACATCGATTGCAATTACGCACGCGAGCATAATGTCATCGTGTCCAACACGCCCGACGTGCTCACGGAAGAAGTCGCCGACGTTGCGATGGGATTGCTGATCGCCACCTTGCGCGAATTCGTCAAGGCCGATCGCTATCTGCGCTCCGGCCTGTGGCAGACCCAGAACTATCCGCTCAGCGTCGGCTCGCTGCGCGACCGCAAGATCGGCATCGTCGGCATGGGCCGCATCGGCCAGGCGATCGGACGCCGGCTCGAAGCGTCGCTGGTGCCGGTGTCCTACCATTCCCGCAACCCGTCATCGGCGGTCTCCTACAAGCACTATCCCGACCTGATGGAGATGGCGAAGGCGGTGGATACGCTGATCGTGATCGTGCCCGGCGGCGCCTCGACCGCGAAGATGATCAATGCCGACGTGCTCAAGGCGCTCGGCCCGCGCGGCGTGCTGATCAATGTCGCGCGCGGTTCTGTTGTCGACGAGGACGCGCTGGTCGCCGCCCTCAAGTCGGGCACCATCCTGGCTGCGGGTCTCGACGTGTTCGCCAAGGAGCCGAGCGTTCCGGACGAGCTCAAGAGCATGCAAAATGTCGTGCTGTTGCCACATATCGGCTCAGCTTCGGTGGTAACGCGTAACGCCATGGATCAGCTCGTCGTCGACAATCTTACAAACTGGTTTGCCGGCAAGGCGCCGTTGACGCCGGTCGTGGAAACCCCGGTGAAGGGGCGCTGAATTGCCGGCGCATCCGAAAACCGCGGCGGCTGCGCTGGCCGCGCTGCTGGCGCTGGCGTCGCCCGCCGGCGCGCAGGATGCCTCGTCCCTGAAGAAAGAAATGATCGGGCAGTGGGAGCTCGCGACCACCGATCGCAGCAAGACCTGCGTCGTTACGCTGAAGGGCGATGCGTCGCCGCAGGGCTTCAAGCTCGAGCTTGAGCCGGGATGCGCGGCGGCGCTGCCGTTCAGCAAGGAAGTCACGGCCTGGAATATCAAGGGGCTGGATATCGTGCGGCTGCAGGACGCCGCCGGCCAGCCGGTGATCGATTTCACCGAAGTCGAGAGCGGCATTTTCGAAGGCCTGCGCACCGGTGAGGGCGTCTACATCCTGCAGAACCTTGCTGCCGCCCGTTCGCTGGCCAAGTCGATGGACCAGATGATCGGCGACTGGTCGATGGTGCGCGGCAACGGCCGGCCGGTCTGCGGCCTGACGCTGACCAACACCGAAGCCACCGGCGATAATTTCCAGGTGTTCCTGAAGCCGAAATGCGATCCCGCGGTCGCGGCCTTTGCGCCGAACCAGTGGCGGCTTGATCATGGCCGGATGCTGCTGCTGTCGGCCAGGGGCGACATTTGGCAGTTCGAGGCCGACGACAATGCGCAATGGCGCCGGGTGCCCGACAGTGCCGATCCCCTGATCATGATCCGTGGGCAATAGGGTGCTGTACCGCTCCTGATGCGAGGCGAGACCTACAGGAACGATGCAATCTCACTCAAGGGCTTTTTTCTGGTCGCGTGCAACGGAATCGTGGCGTCCGCTGCGGGATAGCCGACGACCAGCAGAATATAGGGTTTGTCCGTTTCCGGCCGCGCGCAGATATCGTTCAGGAATCCCATCGGGTTAGGTGTGTGCGTGAGGGTGGCAAGCCCCGCCTGATGCAGCGCAGTCAGCAGGAAACCGGTGGCAATGCCAACCGACTCCGGGACGTAGTAGTTCTTGCGCAGTTTTCCTCCGGCACCCAGGCTACGCCGCGAGCCGAAGATGCAGATCAGCCAGGGGGCAGCTTCCAGGAATGATTTGTCGGCGTCGGTTCCGAGCGGCTCCAGCGCTTCGAGCCATTCCTTTCCGGCACGGCCCGCGTAGAACGCGCGCTCCTCTTCTTCAGCTGCCTCGCGGATGCGGCGCTTGATCGTGCCGTCCGAAATAACCGAAAAATGCCAGGGCTGGTGATTGGCGCCGCTGGGCGCCGTGCCTGCCGCGCACAGGCATGCTTCGAGGATCTCGCGTGGCACCGGCCGGGTGGAGAAGTCGCGAACCGTGTGCCGCTTGCGGATCGACTCGTAGAATGCCGTTGCTCTCGCCTGCATTTCTGTGACCGGCAGTTCCGCGAAATCCGGCAGCGGGATTGGCGAATATCCTGTATCCAGAGCGTCCATCGATCGGTTCCCACACGGTTGGCCCTCGGCAATTGCGAGGCTCAGGGATTGCCATACTTTTGGAGTGCCGGAGTCAACCCGGGAAAGATCGGCCCGGCGGCGGGTTTCCGTTAGCTCGATTCCCGGTCATGGTTCGGGGACGATAGGACGCAAATCGGACCGAAAATTTTTATGGAGGGCTGTCGATCCGCCTCCGGCCGGATCGTCGTATCCAGTAGCGAGACAGTCTTGCGGGCCAATGCCGGCAGCTCGCCTCAACAGGAGTTTCCCATGCGCTTCATGTACATCGTCACCTCCCCGACGCCCGCCCAGGGCCCGACGCCCGCCCTGATGGAGGCGATGGGCAAGCTCGCCGACCGTGAAATCAAGGCCGGCCGCATGATCGACAGCGGCGGCCTGCTGCCGGTCTCCATGCAGGGCGCCCAGGTCAAGATCACCGACGGCAAGATCAACGTGATCGACGGCCCGTTCGTCGAGGCCAAGGAACTGATCGGCGGTTACGCCATCTTCGAACTTCGCGACAAGGAAGAGGCGCTGGCCGCTGCCCGTGAATTCATGCAGCTGCACGTCGAGCACATGCCAGGCTGGGAAGGCACCTGCGAGGTTCGCGCCTTTGCGACGCCGGGCGCGGACGGTGCCTGTGATGTCGAAGCCGAAGCGCGCGCTCGCGCCCGCGCCTGATGCGCATGGCTGACGCAGCCGGTCGGCGGCGATGACGGCCGCCGACATCGACCAAAGCATTCTCGCGATCTGGCGCATCGAGCAGCCGCGCCTGATCACGGGTCTGTCGCGGATGCTGCGCGACGTGACGCTGGCGGAA
>JAQSDT010000801.1 GCA_029946075.1 bacterium
GATACGCTCATCGCAGCGGAGCACGAAACCGGCGTTTTCGCCCGCGCCGGGATCTTGCGCCGGCTGGCGCGCGACCGGGTCGCCGCGGCTGCCGGGCTGATCCTCACCGCCATCGTGCTGGCGGCATTGCTGGCGCCATGGATTTCGCCCTACGACCCCTACTTCACCGATCTCACCAAGGTGATGCAGCCGCCCAGTGCCGAGCACTGGTTCGGTACCGACAATACCGGCCGCGATATCCTCAGCCGCGTCATTTACGGCACGCGCAACACGCTGATGCTGGGTCTGGTCGGCGTCATCGTCGGCGGCCTGCTTGGCGGCCTGCTCGGAATCCTCGCCGCTTACTATCGCCGCCTCGACGGCTGGATCATGCGGCTGGTCGACGTGATGCTGGCCTTTCCGGCCATCCTGATCGGCCTCGCAGTGGCCGCGATCTTCGGTGCGGGCCTCGCAGCCGTCGTGATTGCGCTCGTCGTCGCCACCGTGCCCGACGTCGCCCGCGTCGCGCGCGGAGCTGCGATCGGCGTCATGGGCCAGGAGTTCATGGAAGCGGGCCGCGCCGTCGGCGTCTCCGACCGCGAGCTGATCTGGCGCTATCTGACGCTCAACTGCATCTCCACGATCTTCGTGTTCCTCACGCTACGTTTCGGCCAGATCATCCTGATCGGCGCCGCGCTCGGCTTTCTCGGCATGGGCGCGCAGCCGCCGACCGCGGAGCTCGGCATGATGGCAGCCCAGGGCCGCGACTTTCTGTTCATGGCGCCGCACATCGCGACGATCCCGAGCTTTGCGATCTTCGTGATCGTGCTCGCCGCCAACCTTCTGGGCGACGCATTCCGCGACGTCCTCGATCCGAGGCTGCAGACATGATCCGACTGGCTCTGGGTGTTGCACTGGCGTTCGGAATGGCAGGTACGGCCTCGGCCCAGACGCTGAACCTGATGAAAGGGATCGACGCGCCGCATTACGATGCGCAACGCACCACCTGGGGACCGACGTCCGACATCGTCAACATGTTCCAGGATACGCTGGTGGCGCTCGACTGGGACGGCAAGACGCCGATCCCCTATCTCGCCAAATCCTGGACTGTCAGCCCGGACGGCAAGACCTACACGTTCAAGCTGCGCGATGACGTCTCGTTCTGCAGCGGCAAGAAGTTCACGGCCGAGGATGTCGTCTACAGCTTCAAGCGGCTGAAGGATCCCGCGATCAAGGGGCCCTACGCCTGGCGCGCCGGCCCGATCAAGGAATTGCGCGCAACCGACCCGTACACCGTCGAGTACGAACTCGAAGAACCATTCTCGGAATTGCTGCTGCAGCTGACGATGTTCACCAACGTCATCCATAACAAGGAGAGCGTGGAGACGCTGGGCAAGGACTACGGCATCAAGGGCGCCGACGGTACCGGACCCTGGTGCTTCGACCACTGGCATCCCCGCACCGAGATCGTGCTGAAACGACACGACGCCTACAAATGGGGGCCGTCGATGTACAAGAACAAGGGCCCGGTGAAGTTCGAGAAACTCGTGGTCAAGATCGTGCCGGAGGATTCCAGCCGCGTGGCGGCGATGATGTCCGGCCAGTTCGACATCACCCACCAGTTCCCGGCGCAGTTCATAACCCAGGCCAAGGCCGCCCCGATGCTCACGGTGACGCCTGCCAGGCCGAACTTCCAGCTGCTCTATTTCGGCTTCAAGATCACGCGGCCGATGGTGTCGGATGCGCGCGTGCGCGAAGCCATGAGCATCGCCATCAACCGCGCCGAGATCGCCAAGGCGATCCTGCTCGGCAACGCCGACCCCGCCTTCACCATCGTCGATCCCGAAGCGCTCGATTTCGACCCGAAGACGAAAGGCGTCGTCAAGGAAGATCTCGAACGGGCGAAGAAGCTGCTCGACGAAGCCGGCTGGAAACCCGGGACCGACGGCGTTCGCGAGAAGGACGGCATCAAGCTGACGCCGAGGGTCTACTACACGGCCAACGCCAATTCCGCGCGGGTCGCCGACGCGATCCAGGGCTATCTGCGGAAGATCGGCGTCGACTGGCGGCTGAATCCCTGGGACTCGACCATCTCCTCGGTGAAGATGGCCGAGCAGGACTACGAGATCTGGTCGGTGACCGTGCCGTACCTGTCGGCGGGTGATCTCATGAACATCTACTTCGATTCAGCCAACATCCCGACGCCCAACCGGATGAACTGGAAAGATGCCGAAACCGACGACTGGCTGAAGAAGGGCCGCGCGGCGCTGACCGAAGCCGACCGCGCCAAATACTACGCCATGGTACAGCAGAAGGTGACGCGCGAGCACCTCTGGATACCCGTGCTGAACATCAACATGGATCAGGTGGCCAACAAGAAAATCACGGGCGCCAAACCGCACATGATCTACCAGAACACGTTCTACAAGGGGCTCGACGTAACGCGCTAAGAAAAACAAGCATGGGAGTAAACACGATGCGCAGGATTTTGGCAGGCGTGGTGACGATGCTCGGGGCCGCGGGTATCGCTTCGATGGCCGACGCACAAACCCTCAGGGTGATGAAGTCGCTCGACGCGCCGCATTATGACGGCCAGCGCACCACATGGTCGCCCTCCTCCGACATCGTCAACATGATCCAGGATACGCTGGTCGCGATGGACTGGGACGGCAAGACGGCGATCCCCTATCTCGCCAAATCGTGGACCATCAGCCCCGACGGCAAGCTCTATACGTTCAAGCTGCGCGACGACGTGCAGTTCTGCAGCGGCAAGAAGTTCACCGCCTCCGACGTGATCTATTCCTTCAAGCGCCTGACCAGCGCCGAATTGAAGGCGCCGCTGGCCTGGCGCGCCGGCAACATCAAGGAGCTGCGCGCGCCCGATCCGTACACCGTCGAATACGAGCTCAACGAGCCCTTCGCCGATCTGCTGCTCCAGCTCACGATGTTCACCACCGCGATCCACAACCGGGAGAGCGTGGAAGCGCTCGGCAAGGACTACGGCATCAAGGCAATCGACGGCACCGGGCCATGGTGCTTCGAGAACTGGAACCCGCGTACGGAGATCGTGCTGAAGCGGCACGACGCCTACAAATGGGGTCCGTCGATGTACCAGAACAAGGGCCCGGTGAAATTCGAGAAGCTCAGCATCAAGATCGTGCCGGAGGATTCCAGCCGCCTCGCCGCCATGATGGGCGGGCAGTTCGACGTCACCCACCAGATCCCGCTGCAGTTCATCCAGCAGGTCAAGGCGGCGCCTAACCTGACGGTGCAGGAAGCGTTGCCCAACTTCCAGCTGATGTACTACGGCTACAAGACCACGCGGCCGATGGTGGCAGATGCGCGCGTCCGCGAGGCGATGAACATCGCCATCAACCGCGCGGACATCGTCAAGGGCATCATGCTGGGGAATGCCGAACCGGCCTACACTTTCATCGATCCCAAGGCGCTCGATTTCGCCGAGTCCACCAAGGGAATCATCAAGGAAGACGCCGAGCGGGCCAAGAAGCTGCTCGACGAGGCCGGCTGGAAGGTCGGCGCCGACGGCATCCGCGAGAAGGACGGCGTCAAGCTCGCACCGCGCGTGCTGTTCACCCAGGTCGCCTATTTCGGGCGCGTCTCCGAGGCGATCCAGGGTTACATGCGCAAGATCGGCATCGACTGGAAGATCGTCGGCTACGATTCCACGATCGCGCCGGCCGAAATGGCCAAGCAGGACTTCGAACTGTGGACGGTGACCTTTCCCTACATTTCCTCCGGGGATTTGCTCAACTTCTACTTCGACTCCAGAAACATGCCGGCACCGAACCGCATGAACTGGAATGACGCCAAAACCGACGAGTATCTGAAGATGGGCCGCGCCTCGCTGACCGAGGCCGACCGCGCCAAATACTACGCGCTGGCGCAGCAGCGCGTCACCGAAGAGCATCTGTGGATGCCCGTCATGAACATCGCGATGTACACGACGAGCCTGAAGAAGCTGAAGGGTGTGCGGCCGCACATGCTCTATCAGAACACGTTCTACAAGGGCCTGGATTATTCGTTCTGATGGAAACGCTTCTGGAAGTCCGCGGCCTGAAGACGCATTTCGAGACGGATCGCGGCCTGTTCCGCGCCGTCGACGGCATCAGCTTCAGCGTCCCGAAAGGACGCACGATCGGCCTCGTCGGCGAGTCCGGTTGCGGCAAGAGCGTGACGTCGCTCTCGGTGATGGGCCTGGTGCCGAGCCCGCCGGGCAAGGTCGAGGCGGAGGCGGTGCTGTTCGGCAACCGCGACGTGCTGAAGCTCTCGCCCGACGAACGCCGCAAGCTACGCGGCGGCCAGATGTCGATGATTTTTCAGGAGCCGATGACCTCGCTGAATCCGGTACACACCATCGGCCACCAGATCATCGAGGCGATCCTCGCCCACACCGCGATGTCGCCGCGCGAGGCGCGGGCCCGCGCCATCGAAATGCTCGAACTGGTGCGGATCCCCTCTCCTGCCCAGCGGATCGACGACTTTCCGCACAACCTGTCGGGCGGGATGCGCCAGCGCGTGATGATCGCGATGGCGCTGTCCTGCGAGCCGGCGCTGCTGATTGCGGACGAGCCGACCACCGCGCTCGACGTCACCATTCAGGCGCAAATCCTCGATCTCCTGAGCGATCTGCAACAACGTCTCGGCATGGCGATCCTGATTATCACCCACGATCTCGGCGTCATCGCCGAGGTCGCCGACGAGGTGCTGGTGATGTATGCCGGCCGCATCGTCGAGAGCGCCGATGTCAACGACCTGTTCGCCGACCCGCAGCATCCCTACACGATCGGCCTCCTCGGTTCGATCCCGCGCATCGACGTCGATCGCAAGCGCCTCGCCACCATCGAAGGCACGGTGCCCAGCCCGAACAACCAGCCCGCCGGCTGCCGCTTCGCGCCGCGCTGTCCGTTTGCGGATACGCGCTGCCGGCAGCAACCGCCGCCGCTGCGCGACATCGCCCCCCGCCATCAAGTCGCCTGCTGGAAAGCCCCGGTCGAGGTGGCGTCATGAGCGAACTTCAAAACGATGCCCCGGTGCTGCAGGTCGATGGCCTCGTCAAGCACTTTGCCGTCAGCCGGGGGCTGATTCGCCGCAAGATCGTCGGCCTCGTGCGCGCCGTCGAGGACGTCAGCTTCGAGATCGCGCGCGGCGAGACGCTGGCGCTGGTCGGCGAATCCGGCTGCGGTAAGTCCACCACCGGCCGGCTGATCCTGCGCCTGATGGACCCGACATCAGGCTCGGTCCGCTTCAAGGGCAAGGAAATCGCCGGCCTCGACAAGGATTCGATGCGCCGCCTGCGCCGGCACATGCAGATCATCTTCCAGGATCCCTACGCCTCGCTCAACCCGCGCATGACCGTCGGCGATATCCTCGACGAACCGCAGCGGGTGCATGGTATCGGCGACGCCGCCTCGCGCGCCGCGCGTGGGCGGGAACTGCTCGAAATCGTCGGCCTGCTGCCGGAACATGCGCGGCGCTATCCGCATCAATTCTCCGGCGGCCAGCGCCAGCGCATCGGCATCGCGCGCGCGCTCGCCGTCAATCCCGAGTTGATCGTCTGCGACGAGCCGGTATCGGCGCTCGACGTCTCGATCCAGGCGCAGATCGTCAATCTGCTGCAGAACCTGCAGCAGCGCTTCGGCCTCTCTTACCTCTTCATCGCGCATGATCTCGCCGTGGTGAAACACATCAGCGACCGCGTCGCGGTGATGTATCTCGGCAAGCTGGTCGAGATATCAGACAAGAAGACGCTCTACGCGCGGCCGCTGCACCCCTATACGCAGGCGCTGCTGGCGGCGATCCCGAAGCCGGATCCCGCCCTGCGCACCAAGCGCGTCATGCTGCAGGGCGACGTGCCGAGCCCGTTCAAGCCGCCGACCGGCTGCCGTTTCCACACCCGCTGCCCGCATGCGCAGGCGCGCTGCTCCGCCGAAGAGCCCAGGCTGCGCGAGGCATCGCCCGGCCACCGCGTGGCCTGTCACTTTTTCGAGACGTTGCCCGTGCCGACCATTCTGGCGCGCGAGGGCCTCGCAAATGGAAAGTTCGCCGAGCGGCTCGCCGCCTTCGAAGCGGCCAAGCAGACACGGGCAAACGCGTAACAGCCCTTGCTCCTCAGGGTGAGGAAGCTAGCCCGCGTGTTCGATGGCGCGGATGGCGCCACGCAGCTCTGCCAGTCCCCGCAGCCGGCCGATCGCGGTGTATCCGGGGTTGGTGCGCTTGGTGGCGGCGAGATCGTCGAGCATGCGATGGCCGTGATCCGGCCGGAACACGATCTGCTCGCCGGGCGAACGCGTGCGGTTTTCCGACAGCAGCGCCTTCAGCACCGCGATCATGTCGACGTCGCCATCGAGATGGTCGGATTCGAAGAACGACAGGCCGTCGCCTTCCCGCCTGGTCGCGCGCAGATGGGCAAAGGCGATGCGCGGCGCAAATTGCTTCGCCATTGCCGGAAGGTCGTTCTGTGCGCGGACGCCGAGTGATCCCGTGCAGAAGCAGATACCGTTGGCCTTCGACGGCACCGCGTCGAACAGCGCCTGATAGTCCTCCGCCGACGAGGCAATGCGCGGCAGGCCGAACAGCGGACGCGGCGGATCGTCGGGATGCAACGTCAGTCTCACACCGAGCTGTTCGGCGACCGGCGTCACGCGCGCCAGAAACTCGCCGAGATGCCGCCGCAGCACGGCGGAATCGATGCCGCGATATTGCAGCAGCCGGTCGCGGAACTGCGGAATGGTCAGGGGATCGGTGGTCGATCCCGGCAAGGCACTCGCAATGTTGGTGATGAGCTCGTCGATATCGGCCTGCGACATCTGCGAATGAACTTCGCGGGCGCGCTGCTGCGCCGCTTCGGAATATTCCGACCTTGCCGCGGGACGCTCGAGGATATGCAGATCGAATGCCGCAAAGCGTTCATGATCGAAGCGCATTGCCTTGGCGCCGTTCGGCAATTCCCATTCGAGATCGGTGCGGCACCAGTCCACGACCGGCATGAAATTGTAGCAGATGATCTTGATGCCGGACGCCGCCAGCGCTTCCATGCTGGCGATCCAGGCCTCGATCGAGCGGGTCGCCTTAGCTCCGAGCCGCTTGACGTCGTCGGGGATCGGAATCGATTCCACCACCGACCAGGTGAGTTGCGAGCGGCCCGCTTGCGAATTCTCGATCAGGTTCTTGCGTTCCTCGACGCCCCTGCGCGTCCAGGCTTCGCCGATCGGCACCTGATGCAGCGCGGTGACGACGTCGGTCGCGCCGGCCTGACGGATATCGTCGAGCGATACGGGATCATTGGGCCCGTACCAGCGCCATCCCTGCAGCATCATGAGGGTCTCTCCTGAACTATGCCGTCAGCACGACCTTGACGCTCTGCGACCGGTCGAGCGCCAGCCGGACCGCGTCCGGCGCCACCGACAGCGGACGTTCGGCGGTCACCAGGGCGAGCACGTCGACGCTGCCGTCGGCGATCAGTTCGACCGCCGTCATGAACTCGGCGCCGAACCGGAACGAGCCCTTCAGGTCGATCTCCTTGGCCATCACGGCGTTTGCCGGCACCGGAATCTGCCCGCCCGGCAGATTGCCGACCTGGACCACCACGCCGCCGCGCCGGACGGCCGCAATCGCGCTCGCAAGTCCTGCTGCAGTGCCCGAGACCTCGAACGCCACGTCGAACGGCTGCGCCGCCTTCAGCGCATTATCGCCAGCGGAGATGTCGACGACGTGATTGGCCCCTAACCGGGTGGCAAACGCCAGCGGCGCGGCGGCAATATCGACGACGGTGACTTCCGCTATCCCGGCGCGCCTTGCGGCCAGCATGGTCAGCAGCCCGATCGGACCGGCGCCGAACAGCACGGCGCGCTTGCCCTTGACGTCGCCGGCACGCGCCACCGCATGCAGGCACACCGCGAGCGGCTCGGCGAGCGCAGCGGCCTGATAGGTCACGTGATCCGGGATCTTGACGCACTGCGCGGGGATCGCATCGAAGTGCGACGCAAAGCCGCCCTGCATGTGCGGCGTCTTCGACGCCGAGCCCATGAAGAAGATGTTTTCGCACAGGTTCGCGCGGCCCTCCAGGCAGGGCTTGCAATGGCCGCACCAGCGCGACGGATTGACGGCCACGCGGTCTCCGATCTTTACGCCCGCGGCGGAGCTTCCGATCTCGATCACCTCGCCGGCGATCTCGTGGCCGAGCACGAGCGGCGAGGTCACGACGAAATCGCCGGTCCGGGCATGACGATAGTAGTGCATGTCGGAGCCGCAGATGCCGCCGGCGCCGAAACGGATGCGGACCATGCCGGAGGCAAGGGGATCGAGCGGCCGCTCGACCATGCGAAGATCTTCCGGGCCGAACAGCGTTGCGGCCAATGCGATCGATGTCATTTGGAGAGCCCCATATATTTCGGCAGCCAGAGCGTCAGCTCGGGGATGTAGGTGATGGCGATGAGCGCCAGCAGCAGTGGCACCAGCCATGGCAGGATCGCCATAGTCGTTCGTTCGACCGACAGTTTCGCCACCCTCGCCAGCACGAACAGCACCATGCCGAGCGGCGGATGCAGCAGCCCGATCATCAGGTTCAGCGTCATGATCAGCCCGAAGTGAATGGGATCGATCCCGAGCTTCAGAACGATCGGCAGCAGGATCGGCACCAGGATGGTGATCGCCGCGATGGTGTCGATGAAGCAGCCGACGAACAGGATCAGGATATTCGCCAGCAGCAGGAACACCCATTTATTCTGGGTAATCCCGAGCATCGCATCCGTCAGCGTCTGCGCCGCCTGCGACACCGTCAGCAGCCAGGCGAAGATCGAGGCCGCGGTCACGATGAACAGCACCGAGGCCGTGGTTTCGATGGTGTCGAACGTGGCCTTCGCCACCGTCTGCATCGTCATCGACCGGTAGCGCACCAGCCCAAGAAACAGCGACCAGATCACGGCGGCGACCGCCGCTTCCGTCGGCGTGAACCAGCCGAGCGTCATGCCGCCGATCAGAATGACCGGCGCCATCAGCGCCATGACGGCGGAGAAATCGAAATACCAGTCGATCGCGAGCAGGGCGACGAGCCCGAGACCGACCGCTAGGTTCACCGACATCCCGGCGACGACCAGCAGCCAGACCACCAGCGGGAAGGCCAGCACGATGACGATTTCGAGTCCGGCCGAGAGGATCTGCGGCCACGAGAACGGCGTATCGCTGCCCCAGCCGTTGCGGTGCGCAAAATAGGCCACCGTCGCCATCATCGCGAGCGTCATGACGACGCCGGGAATCACACCGCCGAGGAACAGCGCGCCGATCGAGACGTTGGCCATCATGCCGTAGATCACGAACGGCAGCGACGGCGGAATGATCGGACCGAGCGTGGCGGAAGCCGCGGTCACGCCGACGGCGAATTCCGTCGAGTAGCCGTGATCCTTCATCGCCTTGATTTCGATGGTGCCGAGGCCGGCCGCATCGGCGATCGCGGTGCCGGACATGCCGGAGAAGATCACGGAGCCGACGATGTTGACGTGGCCGAGACCGCCGCGCATCCAGCCTACCAGCGCGACCGCGAATTTGTAGATACGCCCGGTGACGCCCGCGATGTTCATCAGGTTGCCGGCGAGGATGAAGAACGGAACGGCGAGCAGCGGAAAGCTCTCGACGCCGGCGATCATGCGCTGCGCCAGCGTCACATCCGGCGTGATGCCGGTGACGAGAATGTAGACCAGCGACGACGTCGCCATCGACAGCGCGACCGGCAGGCCGAGCAGCATCAGCAACAGAAATCCCCCAAGCAGCAACAACATGGCGTTACCCCTCTTCCGTACCGTCGAAGGCGCCGGGGCGCTCCAGGATCGAATAGC
>JAQSDT010000802.1 GCA_029946075.1 bacterium
TTCCAGCTGCCGCTGCGTGATCTTGCGGTCGCCCTTCGGCGTGTAGTTGATGATCAGCGCGGCGCGCCGCACCTCCTGCAATCCCGGCGGCACCCGGCCGCCGTCCACGAAGATGCTTTTCACCTCCGGCCGCTTGCGCAGGCGGGCGACGATTTCTTCCGTTACCTTTTCGGTATAGGCGAGCTGAGAGCCCGGCGGCAGTTCCATCGCCAGCAGCGAGCGCGCGGTGTCCTGCGCCGGCAGGAAGCCCTGCGGCAGCAGCGTGATGCTCCAGATCGACGCCGCAAAGACGCCGAAGCCGATCAGCACCGTGATGAAATAGTGCTTCACCGACCAGGTCACGAGTTTGGTGTAGCCCTGCAGGATGCGGCCGGGCGGCGGATCGTCGTGCGGGTGATCTTTCAGGAAGTAGGCCGCCAGCACGGGCGTGACGAAGCGCGCCGCCAGCAGCGAGAAGAACACCTGCACCGACACCGTGATGCCGAACTGCTTGAAGAACTGCCCGGCGATCCCCGACATGAAGCTCGCCGGCGCGAAGATCGCGATGATCGTGAGCGAGATCGCGATCACGGCGAGGCCGATTTCGTCGGCAGCTTCCAGCGCCGCGCGATAAGGCGATTTGCCCATGCGCATGTGGCGGACGATGTTCTCGATTTCGACGATGGCGTCGTCGACCAGGATGCCGGTCGAGAGTGTGATGGCGAGGAACGAGACGAGATTGAGCGAGAAGCCGAGCAGGTCCATCACCCAGAACGCCGGGAAGATCGACAGCGGCAGCGAAATCGCGGCGATGATGGTGGCGCGCATATCGCGCAGGAAGATCAGCACGATGATGACGGCGAGGATCGCGCCCTCGAACAGGGTCGAGATCGCCGCTTCGTAGTTGCCCTTGGTGAAGTCGACCGAGGTGTCGATCAGCTTCAGGTCGACGTCGGGATAGGAGACCTTCAGCGCGTCGATGCGCTTCTGCACGGCGGCGGCGACGACCACGTCGCTGGCGCCCTTGGATCGCTTGATGCCGAGCGCGACCACCGGCTCGCCGTTGAAGCGGGCAAAGGTGCTGCGATCGGCGATGGTGTCGGTCACGGTGCCGAGGTCGTCGAGTCGCATTTCGCCGCCGCCGAACAACGGGATCATGGTGCCGGCGAGTTCGTTCAGCGTCTTGGCGCCGGCGAGCGTGCGGATCGCCTGGTCGTTCTTGCCGATCTGGGCGCGGCCGCCGGCGACGTCGACATTGGTGCCGCGCAGGATCTGGCTGACGTTGACGGCGGTGAGGCCCGCGGCCTGCAGCCGGTCGGGGTCGAGCGACACCAGGATTTCGCGCTCGACACCGCCGATACGCTCGACCTGCGCCACGCCGCGCACGCCCTGCAGCGCGCGTTTGACGACGTCGTCGACGAAGTAGGACAATTGCTCGGGCGTCTTGCCCGGCGAGATCGCCGCATAAGTGACGATCGGCAGGCCGATGACGTCGACGCGCTGGATCAGCGGCTCGTTGACGTTTTGCGGCAGGTTGGAGCGAACGCGGGTGACGGCGTCCTTGACGTCGTTAAGCGCACGGTCGGTGTTGGTTTCCAGTGCGAACTGGATCGTCGTCACCGACAGGCCGTCGGTGATCGAGGACGAGATGTGCCGCACGCCCTCGACGCCGGATACGCCGTCCTCGATGGTCTTGGTGACCTGGCTTTCGAGTTCCGACGGCGCGGCGCCGAATTGTGCGACCGCGACCGAGATCACCGGAATGTCGGCGCTCGGCAGCCGCGTCACCGCCAGCTTGGTGAAGCTGACCCAGCCCAGCACCAGCAGGATGATCGAGAAGACGATCGAAGGCAGCGGGTTCCGGATCGACCATGCCGAGATATTCAAAGCCATTAGCGTGCCCGCGTGCGATCGAGTTCGTCGGCGAACATGGTCTTGATCTGGTCGCCGTCATGCAGCGACGTGCCAGCGTCGGCCACGACGATTTCGCCGACGTCGAGGCCTTCAAGAATTTCGGTCGAGGTTTCGGAGGTCAGGCCGACCCGCACCTTGCGGGTTTCGATGGTATTGCCCTTGACCACCTGCAGGGTCAGGCGATCGATCGCGGTGCGCGGAACGGCGACGCCGCAGGAACGCTTGGCATCGATATTGGCGCGGGCGAACATGCCGACCTTCAGCGAGGGATTGTTGTTCAGCGAGATACGCACCTTGCCGAGCTGGGTGTTGCGGTCGATCTGCGGCGAGATCTGCCGGACCTTGCCGACGACGTCGGGGGCATCGTCGCGGCTGATGCGCACGGTCGCGCCCGGATTGAGCTTGAGCAGGTGCACGCTCGGCACTTCGGCCTCGAGCTCGATCTCGTTGTTGACGGAGATGCGGAACATCGGACCCGCCTGCGGCGAGGCCGGCGCACCGACGGCGGTGCGGGCTTCGGTGACGAGGCCGGCAGCGGGGGCGCGCAATGACAACGGCCCGGTCCGGCCGCCCGGCGCTCCCGGCTGTTGCGGCGGCGGGGTGAGGCGCGCCAGTTCCTGATTTTCGGTGACGGTGTCGCCTTCGCGCACGAACAGGTCGGTAACGCGCGAGCCTTCCTGATCGACGCCGACCTGCGCCTCGCGGCGCGGCACGATGAAGCCGGTGACCCGCACCATGTCGGAGAAGCAGGCATTGGTGGATTTGGTCACGATCACCAGCGCCTGGCTCGCGACTTCCTTCTTCTCGGTGCGCGGCCGGTGCTCGAACCAGTAATAGCCGCCGGCCACGATGACGACGAAGGCCACGCCGAGCGCGGGTTTGAGGTATTCGGAGAGATTCATCGCCGGATCAATCCAGACTTGAAGTCAAATGAGGCCGGGCGCGTCCGGTCGAAACGGCGACCGTGCCATGACGCCCAAACGAATACGTCCCGCATTGGTGTTGCGGGACGTATTGTAGACGGAAAATATTGCGGAGCGCCACGCCCTTACCTGGCGCTGGATGCCGTCGCCTTGTTCTCCATGTTCACGACCTGAACGCGGCGATTGGCCTCGGCCATCGGCTGGCTCGGGTCCTTGAGCTTGCTCTTGCCGTATCCGACGGTGACGAGATCGGTACCGTTGATGCCGTATTTGTCGACCAGATAGCGCTTGATCGCATCGGCGCGGCGTTCGGACAGATCCTGATTATAGCCTTCGCCGCCGGCCGCGTCGGTGTGGCCGGCGACCACGAAGGTCGAGCCCTTGAGGTCGTTGTTGGTGAGCGCGCGACCCAGCGCCTGCACCGAGGGCAGCGACTTGGCGCTGATGTCGGCCGAGTTGTAGTCGAAGTTGATCTCCAGATCGATCTTCGGCTTGTCCTTGACGATGGTGGCGATTTCCTCGCGCTCGGTGACCGACAGCGACCGCGAGGAGCGGCCACGGATCTTCTGCACGAACTTGCCTTCGGCGGCGGCAGCGGTGGGGTCGACGGCCTGCTGCGGTCCGACCGAGAGGCCACGGGTGAGCGGCTTCTTCTCGGGCGCCAGCGCGCGGAGAATCTGGTCTTCCGTGACGCTCTTGTCCTTTTCCTGGGCCAGCGCGGTTCCCGCGCCAAGGGAAAGCGCGGCGCCGATCGTTGCGACCGAGAGGATCGAGGTCAGGGTCTTCGTTGCGGATGTCTTCGCCATTATCGGTCCCTCCTTAAGGCTTTTCACGAGGTTCCACGTGATTGAAACCAGCGTGATTCAAATCAGGTGCCGGACTATGGGCCACGGCCCACGAGATTCCCATCAGATATTAGTCTGGAAGCCTGCTTTCCGGTTCAGGGGAACGCGGGCTTCAATGCAAAATAAACGTCACTGGACCCCGTAATCGGCGAATTCCTTGGCGATGTTGGGGTCCATCGCCTTCGCGTTATTGATGTCGAGGTCGCCTTCCGAAATGGAGCCGTTGCGCTTCTTGGCCAGCCCGCGGCCGTACAGCGACGAGGTCAATCGCGGGTTGATGCGCAGGGCCGCATCGAAATCTGCAATTGCATTCTTGGTCTGGCCGCTCTTGAGGTTAACCAGGCCGCGGCTGTCGAGCGCGTCGACGAAATTCGGGCGCAGCCGCAGCGCTTCGTTGCAATCCTTCAGTGCGGCCTGCAGGTCGCCGATCACGGTGCGTGCCCAGCAGCGGTTGTTGAAGGCTTCGACGTCCTTCGGGTTCAGCCGCAGCGAATTGTTGAAGTCCTTGATCGCGAGTTCGTAGGCGCCCTTGCTGGCATAGACCTGCCCGCGGCGGTACAGCGCCGCCGCATCGTCCGGATTGTCGATCAGCTTGGCGGTCAGGCTCTTGATGGTCGGATCATCGGCCAGCGATGCCGGTACCGTGCTGCTCTCGACCGGCTTGGCCGGCGGGGGTGGCGGCGGGATCGCAGCTTCAACCCTCGGCGGGGCCGGCGGTGGCGGAGGCGGCGGGGCAGGCGCGGCGATCTGGGGCGGCGCCGGAGGAGGGGTCGGCGCGGGTGGCGGCAGTGCGGTTGCCACCCCGGGCGGCGGCGGACTGGGCCGCGCGCCGCCGCCGGGCAGGAACGAGAAATCTTCCGCCAGCGATGACGAAATCCACGGCACTTGTTCGCTGCGCGAGGCGCGGGTGACGCCGACACGGGTGCGGTTCAGCGTTTCCTCCGCCATCAAATCGGGGGTGCGGATTTCCTTCAGCAGTTCGCGCACGAACAGGCTGCGGTCGCCGCCATTGTCCGAAATGACCGACGAAAGCGCTGCCGAATACATCACCAGCGTGCCGTTTGGGGCGATGACGGGCGCGAGGCCGGCAGAGAAGCTGCGGAAGCGGCGTTCGAAGGGGTTGCGCCGCGAGGCATCGACCAGCGCGATCTTGACGCCGGCGCCGCGGCTGTTGATCTCGCCGAGCACGGTTTCGAGGCTGAAGCCGTCGCGGCGGACGTCGGCTTCGGTCCAGATCTGCGCATCGACGGGGATCATGTAGCTCTGCCGGCTCGACTGCACGCCAAAGCCGGAGAAGAAAACCAGGGCGACCGAGCCTGGCTTGATCTTGCCGTACAGGCGGTCGAAGGCGCGCCGCATCTGCTCGCCGGTCAGGTTCTCGCCGATATCGACATTGAAGCCGTCGCGCTTCAACTCGTCGGCCATGTCGCGCGCGTCGTTGATCGGCTCCTTCAGCGGGGCTTCGGCGTCCGGGTATTTGGCGTTGCCGATCACCAGCGCATAGCGTTCGCCGGCTGCAAACGACGGCGCCACCGACGCGACCGCAAAAATCAGGGAAAGAAGCAATGCAAGGCGGATTTTCATAATGACGGCAGTCCAGCCAAAATAGCGCCGATACCAGCTCGCGCCGCGGCGACCTTACTCTACGCGTTACGCATTATCAAACCACGCCAGTTGCGCGTCAACCGCTTGCAGCGTCGTCATTAATTGCGACAATTAACCGCGACGGGGCGGTGTGGACGGAGTGGAATAAAGCGGACATCCGCGCAGCGCTTGCGGTTCCGGATAGCCGGGAGGTTAGCGGTGAGGGCGCTGCAGCATTCGGTGGCATGAATTCGATCCGGTGAAGGGAGCCCGACCCTGCCCGGAGCGTGGACGCAACTATGTGACACCTCTCACATATTGAGATGGGGCCATGCGGTGCGCGGGTTTGACCTTTGCCGGTGACGATGGCTTGGTGCCGCCATCGGCCAATCCAGCATCCAAGAAATGTGACACCGATGGGAAATGCCTACGAAATCTATGCGTTGCGCTATGCGACGATGTCCCCGCGTACGCCCAATCTGAATTTTCTGGTCCCCGACCCACACGAGACGACGGCGCAGGACCTCGATTATTTCGTCTGGCTGATCCGCGGCGGCGGGCGCGACATCCTGGTCGACACCGGCTTCAACGCCGAAGAGGCCAAGGCGCGGTCGCGCAGGCTCACGCTCAATCCGGTCGATGCGCTGGAGAAGTTCGGCGTTTCGGCCGCGTCCATCAAGGACGTCATCGTCACCCATCTGCATTACGACCACGCCGGCAATCTCGATCGCTTTCCGGCTGCGCGGTTTCATCTGCAGGAGCGCGAGATGAGTTACGCGACCGGACGCTGCATGTGCAACGGCATGCTGCGGCATCCGTTCTCGGTCGAGCACGTCACCACGATGGTCCGCCATGTCTATGGCGAGCGCGTCACCTTTCATTCCGGCGACGGCGAGGTCGCGCCCGGTGTGAGCGTGCATCGGGTCGGCGGCCATTCCGACGGCTTGCAGGTGGTGCGCGTGGAAACCGCGCGCGGACCGGTGGTGCTGGCGTCCGACGCCGCGCACTATTACGCGAACTTGCAGAAGCGCAGCCCGTTCCCGATTGTCTACAATGTCGGCGATATGGCGCTGGGCTGGGAAATCGTCGAGCGCCTGGCGGGCCATCCCGACCGCTTCATCCCCGGACACGATCCGATCGTGAGCGAGATCTATCCGCGCGCCAGCGACAAGGTCGACGCCTTCGCGCTGCATCTGGCGCCGTCGAAGTCGTTTGTAAAATAGCAAAGCGTTCTCAAGCGAAGCGGAATCCGGTTCGCGTCAAGAAAACGCGCGTCAAAAGAGAGAACAGGTTCAAGAAAAATGTCGGAATACAAGACGGTCGGTTTCATCGGCCTTGGCGTGATGGGTGAGCCGATCTGCCGAAATCTCGTGAAGAAGAGCGGCAAGCGCGTCGTTGTCTTCGATCTCGCGGCCGAGCCGCTGGCACGGCTGAAGGCAGACGGCGCCGATCTCGCGGGCTCGGTGGCTGACGTCATCAAGCAGAGCGATTTGCTGTTCCTGTGCCTGCCGAGCGCAAAGCACGTCCGCGCAGTGTTCGAGAATGACGGCATCCTGAAGAATATCCGGAGCGGACAGATCGTGGTCGATCTCGGCACGTCTTCGGTCAGCCAGACCCGCGATTTCGCCGGGCAATTGCAGGCCAGGGGCGCTTCCTGGGCCGATGCGCCGATCGCGCGCACACGGCAGGCGGCACAGGACGGCACGCTCAGCGTGATGGTCGGAACGACCGCTGCGCTCTATTCCGAGATCGAGCCGCTGATCCGCTGCTTTGCCACCGATGTGACGCATTGCGGTGAGGTTGGCGCAGGGCAGGTCACAAAAATCCTCAACAACATGGTGCTGTTCGAAACCGTCAACGCGCTCGCCGAGGCGGTCGCCGTCGCCAAACATAATGGCGTCGACCCGAAGCTGCTGCTCGATACGCTCTCAAAGGGCTCCGCCGACAGCTTTGCGCTGCGCAATCACGGCATGAAGGCCATCGTGCCGGGCAATTTCCCGGAGCGCGCCTTCTCGACCGAATACGCACTGAAGGATCTGTCCTACGCGCTGGAGCTCGCCGGCGACGCCGGCATCAGGATTCGCGGCGCCGAGCTGATCGGCACGGTGTTGCAGGAAGCGATCGACGCCGGTTCGGGCGACAAATATTTCCCTGTGATCGCCAAACACATTGCCGCTTCCTAGACTTCATCGGAGACCATCATGATCCAGCGCTTCCCCGGCCTCACGCCCACCCGCAGCCGTGCGGTGACGCACGACGATCTCGTTTTCACCGTGGCGGTCGCGCCCGATCCGGTCAGTCCCTCGATGTACGAGCAGACCGCCAGGGCGCTCGCCCGGATCGACGAAAGCCTCGCGCTGTGCGGCTCGGACAAGAGCAGGATTCTGTCGGCGATCGTCTACATCGCCGACATGAAGAGGAAGGGCGAGATGAACCGCGCCTGGGACGAGTGGGTCGATACTAAAAACCCGCCGATGCGCGCCTGCCTCGGCGTCGAACTCGAGCCGCCGCATATCGTGGAGATCGTGGTGACGGCGGCGAAGTAGGCGAGCTATATCGGCCGTCATTGCGAGCGCAGCGAAGCAATCCATCCCTCAGCGCGGGGACAGATGGATTGTTTCGTCGCTTCGCGTCTCGCAATGACGCGGAGAGAGCGGAGTTCAATAAGCTTCCTTGGCGTCCGCCGCCTCGCTGTCCTGCACGAGGTCGAGGCTGTCCTCGATCTTGCCGAGCAGTTTTGCGAAATCGCGTCGCTCCTGCGCGGAGAGACACGACAAAATCTCCTGCTCCTTGCGCAGCAGGCGCGGGATCAGCTCCTCGTAAAGCTGCGCACCCTTGCGCGTCAGGCGCAGGCGAAATTCGCGGCGGTCGTCCGCGTTCTCGACGCGCTCGACGATCTGCCGCTTCATCAGCGACGTCACTGCGCGGCTGATGGTGGACTTGTGGGTGCGGGTGCACTGCGCGATGTATTGCGCGCTGCAGGCGTCGTGACGAAAGCCGAGCGTCGCCAGCACCCGCCACTCCGGAATATCGAGCCCGTAACGGGCGGCATACTCGACCGACAGCGCCGAACTGACCTCGGCCGCCAGCCGGTTCAGCCGGAACGGTGTGAACTTGAACAGGTCCAGCCGGCCGTTTCGCTTGGCCGCGGCCTCGTCGCGCTGCTCGGCGGCCGCTTCGCTGGATGACGCCTTGGGCAAGGATGGCCTCGATTTGAGTTGACGGCGGACCCGGCACGGGGTTTAAGATAGTTGCAACTGCGACTATTTAGCAGGATCGCGAACGCCTGGCTAGCCGCAAGCCCGGCAACCCTGCCTTGCCCATTCAACGCGTTGAGCCCGCATGGCGCAAACAAAAACCCAGTTCGGCTATCGTCGCCATCCCGATCAGGACCGTCCGGGTGCAAACCCGGCCGAACATCCCGTCGTCGTGGTCGGCGCCGGACCGGTGGGACTGTCGCTCGCAATCGACCTTGCGCAGCGCGGACAATCCGTGGTGCTGCTCGACGACGCCGACCGGATCGGCGAGGGCTCGCGCGCGATCTGCTTCTCCAAGCGCGCGCTCGAATTCTGGGACCGGCTCGGCGTCGGCCAGCGCATGGTCGACAAGGGCGTGGTGTGGAGCGTCGGCAAGATCTTTCACGGCAGCTCCCAGCTCTATCAATTCAATCTGCTGCCGGAGGAAGGCCACAAGCGGCCGGCCTTCATCAACCTGCAGCAATTCTACGCCGAGGCCTATCTGGTCGACCGCGTCGAGGAACTGCCATCGGTCGATCTGCGCTGGCGCAACAAGGTGAGCGGCCTCGAGCAGCGCAACGATCATGTGCTGCTGTCGATCGACACGCCCGATGGTCCCTACCGCCTCAGCGCGCGTTATGTCATTGCCTGCGACGGCGCGCGGTCCTCGTTGCGGCAAATGGTGGGCGCGGAATTCGCCGGCCAGGTATTCGAGGATCAATTCCTGATCGCCGACGTGAAGATGACCGCGGCATTCCCGACCGAACGCTGGTTCTGGTTCGACCCGCCGTTCCACGCCGGCCGCTCCGCGCTGCTGCACAAGCAGCCGGACGATATCTGGCGGATCGACCTGCAACTCAGCCCGGATGCCGACCCGTTAGTCGAGAAGCGGCCCGAGAACGTGAAGCCGCGGATCGCGCGCATGCTCGGTCACGACAAGTTCGATTTCGAATGGATCTCGCTTTACAAGTTCCAGTGCCGGCGGATGGACCGCTTCGTGCACGGCCGCGTGCTGTTCGCCGGCGACGCGGCGCATCAAGTGTCGCCGTTCGGCGCGCGCGGCGCCAATTCGGGGCTTGAGGACGCCGAGAACCTCGCATGGAAACTCGACCGCGTGCTGCGTGGGACGTCGCCCGAGTCGCTGCTGGGTAGCTACCACACCGAGCGCAGCGCCGCGGCTGACGAGAACATCCGGGAATCCACCCGCTCGACCGATTTCATGGCGCCGGTGACACGGCAGGAGGCGCGGCTTCGTCAGGCCGTGCTGTCGCTCG
>JAQSDT010000803.1 GCA_029946075.1 bacterium
CGATGGGCGTGCGGATACCGGTCGACAGCATGTCGATGCGGGCCTTGATCGGCTGGGTCCAGGCGTTGGAGACGCCCGGAAACTGCAGTGCCTTGTCCATCTCCGCCGTCAGGGTCGCCAGCGTGAGCCCTGCCCGCCATTCGGACTTCGGCTTGAGATTGATGAGGGTCTCGAACATCTCGGTCGGCGCCGGATCGGTCGCCGTCGCCGCGCGGCCCGCCTTGCCGTAGACGGACTCCACTTCCGGAAAGGCTCGGATGATCCTGTCCTGCAGTTGCAGCAATTCGGACGCCTTGGTCACGGAGAGCCCGGGCAGCGTGGTTGGCATGTACAGCAGCGTGCCCTCATTCAAGTCCGGCATGAACTCGGTGCCGAGCTGCCGGGCCGGCCAAACCGTTGCCGCCAGGATCGCCACCGAGATCAGGATCACCAGCACCTTGGCGCGCATCACGCCCTTGATGACCGGCCGATAGATCCAGATCAGGAAGCGGTTGATCGGGTTCCGGTGTTCCGGAACGATCTTGCCGCGCACGAACACGATCATCAGCGCTGGCACCAGCGTGATCGACAACAGCGCCGCGGCGGCCATCGCAAACGTCTTGGTGAAAGCGAGCGGGCTGAACAACCGCCCTTCCTGCGATTCCAGCGTGAAGATCGGCATGAACGACACGGTGATAATCAAGAGGCTGAAAAACAGCGCTGGCCCGACCTGCGACGCCGCCTCGATCAGGATCGTCACACGCGACTTGCCGGGCTCCGCCCGTTCGAGATGCTTGTGGGCGTTCTCGATCATGACGATGGCGGCATCGACCATCGCACCGATGGCGATCGCAATGCCGCCGAGGCTCATGATGTTGGAGCCGATGCCGAGCAGCTTCATCGCCCCGAACGCCATCAGCACGCCGACCGGCAGCATCAGGATTGCCACCAGCGCGCTGCGGACATGGAGCAGGAACACGATGCACACGAGAGCGACGACGATGCTTTCCTCGAACAGCGTGTGCTTGAGCGTGTCGATGGCCGCGTTGATCAGGTTGGAGCGGTCGTAGACTGGAACGATCTCGACTGATTTCGGCAAGCCGCTGGCAATCTCCGCAAAGCGCTTCTTGACGTTCCGGATCACGTCGAGCGCGTTGACGCCGAACCTCTGCAGCACGATGCCGCTGGCGGCCTCACCCTCGCCGTTGAGTTCGCCGATGCCGCGCCGCTCGTCCGGCCCGAGCTCGACCCGGGCGATATCCTTCAGCAGCACGGGCGTGCCGTTGCTGGCTTTGAGCGCGACATTGCCGAGGTCGTTGATCCCCTTCAAATAGCCCCTGCCGCGGATGACATACTCGAATTCGGAGAGTTCGACGGTCCTTCCGCCGACGTCCGAATTGCTGGCGCGGACGGCATCGCGGATTTTCTGCATGGTGATGCCGAGGTCGCGCATACGCTGCGAATCCAGCACGATATTGTACTGCTTGACGAAACCGCCGACGCTGGCGACCTCGGCCACGCCCTCGGCCTTGGCGAGCGCGAATTTCAGATTCCAGTCCTGGATGGTGCGGGTATCGGAGAGGTTCAGCTCTTTCGACATGACCGCATATTGGTAGACCCAGCCGACGCCGGTCGCGTCGGGACCGATGGTCGGCGTCACCCCCGTCGGCAGTCGCGACGCGGCGCCGTTGAGGAATTCCAGCACGCGCGAGCGCGCCCAATAGATGTCGGTGCCGTCCTCGAAGATGACATAGACGAACGACACACCGAAGAACGAGAAGCCGCGCACCACTTTGGAGCGCGGTACCGTCAGCATCGCCGTGGTCAGGGGATAGGTGACCTGATCCTCGATCACCTGCGGCGCCTGGCCGGGATATTCGGTGTAGACGATGACCTGGGTGTCGGACAGATCGGGGATGGCGTCGAGCGGCAGATGCGCCAGCGCATAGAGGCCGGCGGCGGTGACGAAGCCGGTGCCGAAAAACACCAGCAGCAGATTGCGCGCCGACCAGGCGATGAGGCGGGCGATCATGGCTGCGCTCCTTCGGCAAAACCCTTCAGCGCGGCCTTCAGATTGCTTTCGGCATCGATCAGGAAATTGGCCGAAATCACCACCGCCTCGTTCGCGGCCAGACCGTCGCGGATCTCGACAAACCCCTCACCGCGATAGCCGAGCTTGACCTCGCGCGGCTCGAATCGCCCTTCGCCCTTGTCGACCAGCACCGCCTGCCGCTGGCCGCTGTCCAGCACTGCACTGTCAGGCACCGCGAGAACAGGTGACGCACTGCCGGTGTCGATCTCGGCATCGACGTACATGTCATGGATCAGCAAGCGATCCGGATTGGCCAGTTCGACGCGCACCCGCGCCGTTCGCGTCTCCTTGTTGATCTGGGGATAGATCACGTTGATCTTCCCCTCGAAATCGCGGCCCGGAAAGCCGCGTGCCCGCACCGTGGCGCGCTGGCCGGCGGCGACACTGCCGAGGTCGCGCTCGGGAATGTCGATGATGGCCCAGACCACCGAATGATCGGCGATCCGGAACAGCGCCTGGCCCGGCTGGGCGCGCATGCCCTCGGTCACATTGCGCTCGAGCACGATGCCATCGCGCGGCGCCGTCCAGTCGATCCCGATCGGGACGATCCGGCTCTTCTCGATCTCGGCGATAACCGTTTCCGGCACGTCGAGGTTCATCAGCCGTTGGCGTGATCCCCTGCCGTAGATACCGTCTCCCCCGGTGACTTTCGAATTGAGCGTCGAGATGTACTCGGCCGCGGCCGACGACATCGCCGGGGAATAGATCTCCATCAGCGGCTGGCCCTTGACGACGTGCGCGCCGGTGGTGACGTCAGCGACCTTCTGCACGTAGCTTTCGGCGCGCATCGCAATCACGGAGACGCGGCGCTCGTCGAGCTGCACCGTGCCCGGCGCGCGGATCATGGTGCGGATCACGCGCATGGTCGCCGGCTCGGACTTCACCCCGCTGCGCTGGATCCGCCCCGGTGAGAGCGTCACCAGGCCGTCATCGGTATCCTCACCTTCGTAGACGGGGATGTAGTCCATCCCCATCGAGTCCTTTTTCGGTGTGACCGACGTGTCCGGCAGCCCCATCGGGTTGCGGTAGAATTTGATCTTGCGTTCGGCGGGCGCCGGTGCGGCATCGCCTGCCGCCGTGTGCTGTTGGAGAGTGTGTTTGCTATCGGCGATAGCCGCCACGGCGCCGATGGCGATGGCAATGCCGGCGATCGCGCCCGCGAGGACGCGCCAAGATGGCAACTTCATTCCTGAAATCCTCAAAATGCTGGTCGGCCGCAAACGCGGCCGGGATCGCAGACCGGTCAGGCCTGCGCGAAGCCCGGCATCAAGCCGGACGGGCCAGCAATCGAGGAGGCTTTGGAGGCGGCAGCAGCGCGAGGCTTTCTGCTGCAGGATCGCTGGCCGGAAGCGGCATCCGCAGCGTCACGGGCAGGATCCGGGCCATGCCGGCCGGCAGCGGCGCCTGCAGCGGCGTGGTGGCGCACAGCGCCATCAACGGGCACTGGTCGCAATCCCCGGGCGACGACTTGTCCGGGCAGCATGGCATGTCGGCGCTGACAGCCGCGTGGTCGGACATCGCCGCCATGGTCGTCGATCCAGCCGCGTTCGCCCGCCCCGCAAGCGGGGCGATCGCAAGACCGACGATCACGAGGATCGCCAGCAGCCGGCGGATTTGATCAAATCGTTTCACACCGCCTGTTTCGCACAGCCCGCGTGCCATGGAAAGCGAGGTTCCCATCACGAAACCGCGCGCTTCCTTAACGAATCCTGTCACGGCCACTCACAAGGCGACCCGCCGAAACAGGCTGAACTGGAAGATCTGCCGCGAATTCCAAGGCGTCGCATGTTCGTGCCGCATGGTGTGAACCGGCTCGAAGGCCGGGCCGAGCACGCTTCCCAGACTTGCGTTGTCATACCGGGCGACCGGCAAGCCGCTGCACTTCTCCGGCCCATCGAGCGCGAACGTGGCGATGATGGCATACCCGCCCATCCTCACACCGCGCGTCAGGCGCGCAACATAGGCGGCGCGATCGTTCGGGTCGGTCAGGAAGTGAAACGCCGCACGATCGTGCCAGATGTCGTAGGGCCTTGCCGGCTCCCATTCCGTCGCGTCAGCCACGACCCAGTTGACGCGACCGGCGTGCGCGCCAAGCCTTGCCCTGGCCGCCTCCAGCGCCGCGCCTGAGAGGTCGAGCACGGTAATATCCACAAAACCGCCTTCGACCAGTCTGTCGACCAGCCGCGACGCGCCGCCGCCGATGTCGATAATGGCCGACGTCGACGTTGCGCCGGTTCGCGCGATCAATTCGAGCGAGGGTGCCGGGTTCTCCTGAAACCAGCTGACTTCACTCTCGCCCTTGGAGGTGTAGACGTTTTCCCAATGGGCCTGCCGGGTCGTATGCGCCATAAGCCCCTCCTTGATCTACCGCACTCTAGCACATCGGATTGAGTTCAAGCCGATATCTGCCAGAACATGCGATCCCGGTCGTTCCGATATTACAGGGTACTCGGTGCCCCCCGCAGTTGCTCAAAGCTGAGAATCCGACCGGCGATGGCGCTGGCGGCCACCGTGGATGGACTTGCCAGCCAGACTTGTCCCGGCCCGGATCGCCCCGGAAAGTTGCGATTGATCGCACTCACCGTCACCTGATCGGACCGCTCCGAAACGCCGGGGCCGGCGTTGACGCACGCGCCGCATCCCGGCTCGATCAGTTCCACACCCGCGCGGTCGAACACGTCGAACATTCCTCGCTGCAGGCAATAGTCGCGAACGTCCTGACTGCCGAACTGAAGGAAGAAGCGCGTGCCGGGAGCGACCCGCATACCACGTTCTACAGCCCATTCGAGCACTGCATGATAGTGCAGCAGGTCCTCGCGCTTGCCGCCAGTGCATGAACCGCCATAGGCGATATCGATCACGACCTGCTCCGCCAGCTCGGAGATCGGGATACCTTGGCCGGGATCGCCGGGTCTTGCCAGCATGGGCTGCAACCTGTCGCAATCGACGTCGATGACATGCGCAACGTCGGCATCCTCGTCGCTACACATCCAGGCTTCGATCTCGAAATTGATGCCACGCCTTTCCCTCAGGAAGCAGTTCGTCTCGGCGTCCGGGACCACGATGCCGGTGAAGCCGCCGATCTCGGCCACCATGTTCGTCAGCGTCGCCCGTTCATCTGTGGACAGGCCGGACAAGCCCTCGCCGGAATACTCGATCACCTGACCGATCGCGCGCCCCTCACGCACATAAGGCAAGCGCAGTAAATGGAGGACAACGTCCTTTGCCTCGACGCCGGCCGGAATGCAGCCGTTGAGTCGCACGCGGCATGTTGGCGGCACTTCAACCCGAACCTCTCCCGTCATCCAGGCATTCGCCATCTCCGTCGTACCGATCCCGAAGGCCAATGCGCCCAGCGCGCCACAATGAGGCGTATGCGAATCGGTTCCGACGACCAGCTGCCCCGGCGTCACGTAACGCTCAGTCATGATGGAGTGGCTGATGCCTTCCGACCCGTCACGATCGATCAAGTAGTCGTGCAGCCGCACGCCGTGCGCCTCGCAGAATTGCCTTTGCACTCTGGCCAGGGCCTGCGCTGCTTCGAGCAAACCTTTGGCGCGCCGCTCGGGCGACATGCCGAGATGGATGAACGGCAAATGATCGCCGAAGCACACGATGCTGCCGCGGTCGTGCAGCGCAATCTCCGCGCCCATCTCGCGGGTGAGGAAACTGACGCACATCGGCGTCACATATTCATGCGCGTAGCGCCAATCCGCCTTTGCGAAGACCGCATCCCCAGGGCGGACCGCCTCCGGATCGCCGGCAGAAGCCCGTGCGATGATTTTCTCGGCATAGGTCATCGGCCGCGGCGCGCTCGAGCGCGCAGCAGGCGACCATCCCTGCTGTCGCGCACGCGTCAGATTGAACAGACCACCACGGCGAATGAGCTCGGCGGTCAGCTCGTCCTCGCCTTGCGTAAACTCATCGACGTGAATGCTCTCGCCGCGCCGGATGCGCTCGATCAATCCGAAGTCGGTCGAGGTGTAGATGCCGAGATTTCTGCAGTTCTGCCGGTAGATGCGCTCGAAACTCTCGGCAATCACCAGCCGTATCCCGGCACACCACTCGGCATAGGGGCTGGCTTCGCGCGAGGAACCCTTGCCGTAGCGCCTCCCTGCCACCGTAACACCGAACCTGCCGTCCCTGACGGCGCCCGGCGATACCGGCAGACGCTGGCCGCATTTAAGGCCGAGATAGGGAAATTCCCCGAGCTTCTCATCATAGTAGTAGCAAATCCACGCCGGCGTTATCTCGTCGGTCGACACGTCGCTGCGCAACGGCAATGCGTCGGCCAGTGCGACGTCCTCCCCGCGCAATTGCCTCTCGACGAGGTCGGCATTCGCGGAGAGCATCAGGATGCGGCGGTCAAACCGAATGCGGTTGTTCGACGCAGCGGCCATCGCAGAACTCCTCACTCCCCGGTAATGCCGAGCGCCCGCACCAGTTCACCGCGCGCCTGATAGTCGACCTCGATCTGCCGCCTGAAATCCTCCGGCGAACCGCCGACCGGCACCATGCCCTGCTTGTCCAGCCAGGCGCGCATCGGGTCGGAGGCGAGGACCTGATTGATTTCCTTGTTGAGCGCGTCGATCACCGGCTTCGGCGTCTTCTTCGGCAGCATGAACCCGATATAGCTGATGATCTTGTAGCCCGGGAACGTCTCGCTGATCGCCGGCACATTTGGCAGCAGCGGGAAGCGCTTCTCGGAGGTGACGCCGAGAATCTTGATCTTGCCGGCCACCGCCAGCGGCTCCACCGCGGTCGGCGCACCGAACAGCAGCGGGATCTGGCCGCCCAGGAGGTCGTTCACCGAAGCCGCGGTCCCCTTGTAGGGAATGTGGGTCATGGTGAAGCCGCCGACCTTCTGCAGCATCTCGCCGGCAAGCCGGTGCGGCGTGGAACTGCCTGATGTGCCGAAGCTCAAGTCGACCGTCTTCTGCTTGCCGATCGCGACGAGTTCGGCAACCGAGTTGGCCGGCAGATTGTTGGCGGCGGCCAGCAGCAGCGGCGCCCAGGACACGTTGATGACCGGCTCCATGGTTGCGGAGATATCGAACTGCTTGCCGCTCGCCAGATGCGGATCGATCGCGACCATCGCATCCGTCACCATCAGCACCGTGTAGCCGTCGGGCTCGGATCGCGCAGCGGCCTGCGCCGCGATCATGCCGTTGGCACCGGTCTTGTTCTCGATCACCACGGAGATCTTGAGGTTCTCGCCGAGTTGCTTGCCGATGATCCGCGCCAGGGCGTCAGCCTGCCCGCCGGCGGAATAGCCGACGAGGAGCGTGATCGATCGCGACGGATACGGTTGCGCCTTGGCGCCCGGCATCGCCGCGGCCAGCGATGTGGCCACCAGTGCCGCGCCGAGAAGGCGGGCTCTTGCCCGAACCGGTGTGCTGGAAATCATGCTCGGCTTCCTCCCAAAGACCATGTTGTTCGATATCGGCCGCGGTTGAGTCCGCGGCTCTCGTTCGCTTCTACGCGGGCACGCCCGCAGCCGCGCCCAGCACACCCGCCGAACGCAATCCTTCGATCTCGCGCGCCGAATATCCGGCCGCCTGCAAAATCTCGTCGGCATGCTCGCCGATCCGCGGCGGCTGGCGATCGAGGCCGGGCCGTTCGCGCCCTTCGCCGAACTCCACCGGCAGCGCTGGAATTCCAACCGTCGGGCCGCCGCCGAACGCCGATACCGCTGTCGCCAGCAACCCGCCATTGGCGAGCAGATGCGGATCATCTGACAATTCGTCGGGCCGTCCGACCCGTGAATAGGCCACGCGCGCCGCTTCACACTTTTCCAGAATCTCAGCGAAAGGCAGTTGCGACAGCCGCCGTTCCAGTTCGGGCAGCATCCATTCACGCGCCTCGCAGCGATTGGCGTTTCCGCTCAGGCGCGGATCGTCGCGCCATTCGTCGAGGCCAAAAGTCTCGCAGAAGCGCTGCCAGTGTCCGTCCGACGTGCAGCCGATGAACACCTGCCCGCCGTCGGACGCGGTGAAGACGTCATAGACGCCCCAGGCATTTTTTCGCGCCGGCATCGGCGGCATCGGGCCGCCGATCACGGCGCTGCCGACCACGACGGCGCCGAGCATGAAGGTCGCGCTCTCGAACAGCGAACTCGCCACCTTCTGGCCCACACCGGTCGCATCGCGCTCGCGCAGCGCCGACAGCGCGGCCACGACGCCGAACACCCCGCCGAGGATATCGATGACGGGCGCGCCGGCGCGCAGCGGCCGGCCGGGCGGGCCCGTCATGTAGGCGAGCCCCGACTGCATCTGCACGACTTCATCGAGCGCCCCGCGGTTCTCGTAGGGTCCCTTCAGAAAGCCCTTCATCGACAGATAGACCAGCCGCGGATTGATCCGGCGCAGATCGTCCCAGCTGCATTTCAGCCGTTCGATGGTTCCGGGGCCGAAATTTTCCAGCACCAGGTCGGCATCCCTGACGAGCCGATGCACGATCGCCTGCCCCTCGGACCGCTTCAGATCGATCGCGATCGAGCGCTTGTTGCGGTTGTAGGTCGCGAAGAATCCGGCGGCGAATCCCGGCAGGCGCCGCGTCGGGTCGCCGTCGGCCGGTTCGATCTTGATGACGTCGGCGCCGAGATCGGCGAACAGCACGCCCGCGCATGGCCCCATGATGGTGTGGCCGAAATCGAGCACCTTCAATCCCGCCAGCGGCTTTGCGCCCATCGTCATGCAGCCCTGCTCCTGAATGCGGCGAGCGTTCCCGATCGCAGCGCGGCGCTCGGCAATCGGTGCCCGACGATCCGCTCCGCAAGCCGCGCGGCCTCGACCAGCGCCTCGATGTCGATGCCGGTCGAGATGCCCATCTCCTCGCAAAGGAGAGCCAGTTCCTCGGTGGCGATATTGCCGGGTGCGCCGGGCTGACCGGCGAACGGACAGCCGCCGAGCCCGGCCACCGCCGCATCGAACGCCGTGACCCCGAGCCGCAAGCCCTCATAGGCGCAGGCGATGCCTTGACCGCGCGTGTCGTGAAGATGGAGCGCGATCCGCAAATCCGGAAATCGTTCACGAACGGCGCCGACCGCCGCCGCAACCCGCCGCGGCGTCGCCCAGCCCATCGAATCCGCGAGCGAAACGTCGCGCACCTCGACGCCGAACTCGCGCGCCACGGCGAGCCCCGCCGCCACGGTCTCGACGACCTGCGCAGGCGCAACGTCGCCCGCAAAGTTGCAGCCGAACGCAGCCATCACGATGATCTTGGCGATCGGAAGCCCGGCTTCCCGGTGCGCACGCACATAGAGGCGCATCGCCTCGATCTGCCCGGCGCGGTCTCGGTTGAGATTGCGGAGTGCGAACGGCTCGGACGCGCTCAGCGAAATGAAGCCGGCAAGCGTCAGCTTGTTCCTGAATGCCAGCGCCCGCTGCATGCCGCTGCCGTTGAACCACAGCGCGGAGTATTCGACGCCGTCGCGCGCGGTGAACCCGGTCATCACGGCTTCGGCGTCGGCCCAGCCCGGCACATGCTTCGGGCTCACAAAGGAACCGACCTGGATGCGCTTGAGGCCGCACGCGGACAGCGCGTCGATCAGCGCGATCTTGTCCGCGGTCGCGACCGGACCCGGCTCGATCTGAAAGCCCTCGCGAGGCCCCTCCTCGCTGATGACGACGCGGTTCGGCAGGTCCATGCGCCGGCGCTCCCT